>JAJBSZ010000393.1 GCA_020861125.1 Planctomycetota bacterium
ATGCCTACCAAACCGGCTTCGACGCCGCCTATGTGGAGATGGCCAAGGGCCTGATGACGCCGGACCATGTCCTGACCGACCACGGCCGGGCGGTGGCCGAGTTCCACCGCTGGCGGCGGGAAAATCCGCCGCGGGGCGACTGGCGGACGCCTCCTGCCGCCGCCGCCACCGTCCGTCGCTTCCCCTCGGGCAACCCCGGCGGCAAACTGCCCGCCTTCCTGGACGCCCGCTCCTACGGCAGCCGGGATTACCGGTTCCGCACGTGTCTCCCGGGCGGCCGCTCCGGCTACTGCGGCATGGACAACCGATGGTGGCGCTGGTTTATGGAAAATGCGGCTGACATCCCGGTCACTGCGCCCGAGGATTTCGCCGGCACCACCTTCAACAGCGTTCCCTTCTCCTCCCGGCTGGAGGCCTTCTCCGCCACCACCCTCGGTCGGCCCTACCGGACCACCTGCGGCCTGCCGGCGACGGATTTCGTGGATCACACGGCGCCGCTGCCGCCGGCGGCGGCTGGGCTGGCAGTGGATCTATACCGCCCGTGACGGCGGCTGGAATGGAGAAAGGGAGTGGAGACCACGGTTGTCGTCGGCCGGGAAGGATTCCCGGGAGGACGGCGGGATCACCGCTCGGCCAAGCAATGGTCCTTTTTGCCCTATCCGTATGCACAATGAGGGATCGGACCTGTATCGGAATGTATTATCCTTGGCAATGCCCGAACCGACGGGTACAGTGACAGAAACGGATCGGGACGACCTCCTGTCCTCCTGATTACAAAGAGGTGCCCCTGGCGTGAGGGGCGAATTGGCCCGGCGGACGGGATCGGCGGCGCGGTGCGATGGCCCTCCCCCGGCAAGGAACGGTGCATGCTCGCAGCCCGGTTAAAGAACATCTTTCTGTCCCTGCTGACGGTGGAACTGGGCAGCGCCACCGTGGCACTGGTCCTGGGCAGCGTCGTCCTGTATCGCCTTCGTCCCCTGTTTCCTGGCGACCCGGTGCCGCCGCTGTTGTTTCTCATCGCCCTGTTCGTGCTATGCATCTTCACCTTCCTCCTGTTGTTTTACCAGCGGCTGGTGGGGTTCCGCGGGTTCGAACATTCCATCGCCTGGGCCGGTTTTCTCCAGGGCCAGACCGCCCTCCTGATCCTGGGCGGCGGCATGTGTCTCCTCGCCCTGGGCCTGGCGGACCGGCACACCGTGGTCCTGCTCATCGGGTTTACCGCCACCACCATGTTCCTCCTCGCCGTCGGCCACCTAGCCGCCATCACCCTGCTGAGCCGCATGTACTGTCGGCCCGCCAACCGGCTGCGCATCCTGGTGATGGGAATGAACCACCGGACCCGCGATTTTTGCCAGGTGCTGCAAAGTACGCCCCACCTCGGCACCAAACTGCGAGGCTACTTGGATGTTCAGGAATACCCCGACGCCGGCCTTCCCTACTGCGGCCCCCTCGACCGCCTGGACGACCTCCTGCACAGCGAGGTGATCGACGTGGTGTTCATCTTCCTGCCGGTTCGCTCCTACTACGACGCCATTCACCAAGCGATCGAGACCGCCGGCTTTTACGGCGTCACCGCCTATATCGTGGGCAACCTCTTCGACACCGAAACCACCAAGAAGCGGCCGCTGTGCATCGCCGACTTTGGCAGCATGGCTTTCTCCAGCACCAGCGTGGACTATGTCGGGCTGGGCATCAAGCGGATCGCCGACATCCTGCTCGCGGCCGCGGCTCTGGTGGTCCTGTCCCCGCTCCTCGCGGGCATCGCCCTGTTCATCAAACTCTCCGCCGGGGGACCGGTCCTGTTCCGCCAGGAACGCATCGGCTATAACAAGCGCTCGTTCACCATGTTCAAGTTCCGCACCATGGTGCCCGATGCCGAGAAGCGGCTGGAGGAAGTGGAGCACCTCAACGAAATGGACGGCGCCGGCTTCAAGATCACCCGCGACCCCCGGCTGATCCGCGGCGGCTCCTTTCTCCGCCGCTACAGCCTGGATGAATTGCCGCAGCTGTGGAACGTACTCCGAGGCGACATGAGTCTGGTCGGCCCCCGGCCGCTGTCCCGGCGCGACTTCGACCTGCTGGAGGAGGACTGGCAGCGCAAACGGTTTTCCATGCGGCCCGGCCTCACCTGCATCTGGCAGGTGGAGGGGCGCAACAGTGTGACCTTCCCGGAATGGATGGCCATGGATCTCGACTACATCGATCGCTGGAGCCTGTGGCTGGATGCGGCGCTGATTTTCAGGACCTTCGGCGCGGTGCTGGGCGGCAAGGGTAAGTAGGCCAGCCGCCCGGTACGGCGGAAGGAGAAGACGAATGAAGGGCATTATCCTCGCCGGCGGTTCCGGCACCCGGATGTATCCGCTGACCACGGTGGTGTCGAAGCAGCTCCTGCCTGTCTACGACAAGCCGATGATTTACTATCCCCTCTCCATCCTCATGCTGGCCGGCATCCGGGACATCCTCGTGATCTCCACGCCGGCGGATCTGCCGCTGTTCCGGCGGCTGCTCGGGGACGGCCGCCGCTGGGGCATCCGGCTCCAGTATGCCGAACAGCCCCAACCGGAGGGCCTGGCGCAGGCGTTTCTCATTGGCGAGGAGTTTTTGGGCGACGACGCCTGCTGTCTGATCCTGGGCGACAACATATTTTACGGCCAGAACCTGACCGACCTGCTGCTCCGCGCCGCCGGCACCGTGTCGGGCGCCCTGATCTTCGCCTATGCCGTCAAGTACCCCCAGCGCTACGGGGTGATCGAGTTCGACAGCGACGGCCGAGCGGTGTCCATCGAGGAAAAGCCGGCGCAGCCGAAGTCCCACTACGCCGTGCCCGGCCTGTATTTTTACGGACCGGGCGTCGCCCGCGAGGCCCGCGCCCTCGTCCCCAGCCGGCGGGGCGAACTGGAGATCACCGACCTCAACCTCCGTTATCTGGCCCGGGGGGAACTGGCCGTCCTGCCCATGGGCCGCGGTACCGCCTGGCTCGACACCGGCACCCACCGCAGCCTGCTGGACGCGTCACTGTTCATCCAGGTGATGGAGGAGCGGCAGCAGCTGAAGATCGCCTGCCTGGAGGAAGTGGCCCTGTTCAAGGGCTGGGTCAGCCGGGAGGAAGTCGCCGCCACCGCTGCCGCCTACGGCCTCGGCTCCTACGGCGAGTACGTGCGCAACCTGGTACGATAAGGAAGACGCCATGGAAGTAACCCGACTTGCCATCCCCGATCTCCTGCTCCTGCGACCCAAGGTGTTCGCGGACCGACGGGGATTTTTCTTTGAAACCTACCGGCGGGACCAGTTCGCCGCCCTCGGTATTCACACCGAGTTCGTGCAGGACAACCAGTCGGGCTCGGTGCGGCATACCCTGCGCGGCCTGCACTATCAGCTCCACCAGCCCCAGGCGAAACTGGTGCGGGTGGTCCGGGGAGAGGTCTACGACGTGGCGGTGGATCTGCGGGTCGGCTCCCCCTGGTTCGGCCGGTACTGCGGCATTACCCTGTCGGAGGAAAACCGCCAGACCCTGTTCGTGCCGGAAGGGTTCGCCCACGGCTTCTATGTGCTGTCGGACTACGCCGAATTTGCCTACAAGTGTTCCGACTACTATGCGCCGGAACACGAGCGCGGCATCCGCTGGGACGACCCGGACGTCGGCATCGCGTGGCCGCTGGCGTCGGAGGCGCCACCCATCCTGTCCGACAAGGATAGGCGGTACCCGGCCCTGGCGGCGGTGGCGGCAGAGGATCTGCCGGGCTACCGGCCGTAAGGGGAGCCAGACCCTTTTGCCGGCTGGGCACCGGAGTGAGGGACGAAACCATATATCCGGGAATGCCCGGGGAGACAGCATGAAGATACTCATCACCGGTGGCAACGGTATGCTCGGCCGGCACGTGGCGGCGGCCTGCGCCGGCCATGCGGTCACGGCGGTGGACATCGACGATTTCGATGTGGCGGACCCGGCGGCGGTGGACGCGGCCGTGGCAGACATTCGCCCCGACGTCACCATCCACTGCGCCGCCATGACCGCCGTCGACCGGGCGGAAACCGAAGCCGACGCCGCCTTCCGGGCCAACGCGGTGGGCAGCGCCAGCGTCGCCCGCGCCTGCCACCGGCACCGCTCCCGCCTTATCGCCATATCGACGGATTACGTGTTTTCCGGTGACCTGGACCGGCCCTACCACGAGTGGGACGAACCGGGTCCGCGCACCGTGTACGGGCGATCGAAACTGGCGGGCGAGGAGGCGATCCGCGCCCTGTGTCCGGATCATCTCATCTGCCGGCTGGCCTGGATGTACGGGGCGGGCGGTCCGTCCTTCCTGCATGCCATGCTCCAGCTCGGCGCCGCCGACGGCCCGCCGGTGCGGGTGGTGGAGGATCAGATTGGCAATCCCACCTCGGCCCCGGCGGTGGCGGCACGGCTGGCGGACCTTCTCGAGGTGCCCGTAGCCGGCACGATGCACCTCACCTGTTCCGGCGAGGCCAGTTGGTACGAGTTCGCGCGGGAGATCTTTGCCCTGTGGGGATTCCGCCGGGAAGTCGTCCCCTGCACCACCGCCGAATATCCCCGGCCCGCCCACCGG
>JAJBSZ010000032.1 GCA_020861125.1 Planctomycetota bacterium
GGCGTATGGCATCTGGGAGAAGGAGGTGGGGCTGCCGCCGGAGAAGATCAACCGCTTGGGGGATCACGACAACTTCTGGCCCGCCGACGCCCCGAAACTGGGACCGAACGGCCCCTGCGGCCCCTGCTCCGAAATTTTCTTCGACCGGGGTGCCGAACACGGTTGCGGTGCGCCCGATTGCGGCATCACCTGCGACTGCCGGCGCTGGGTGGAGATCTGGAACCTGGTGTTTACCCAATACGACCGCCAGCCGGATGGCAGTCTCGTGCCCCTGCCGCAGCGGAACATCGACACCGGCATGGGCCTGGAGCGGATGGCGGCCTGCATGCAGGGCGCGGCCACCAACATGGACATCGACATCTTCCAGCCCATCACCGCCGCCATCGCCGAACTGGCCGGCAAGCGCTACGGAGCGGTGAAAACCGACGACGTCCTGATCCGCCGTATCGCCGATCACGTCCGGGCTGTCACCTTCTGTATCGCCGACGGGGTGCTGCCCGCCAATTCCCACCGGGGGTATGTCCTCAAGCGGCTGCTCCGGCGCGCCGTCCTCGACGGCCGCACCCTGGGCATTCAGGGCGCTTTTTTGCACCGCCTGGTGCCGGTGGTGGGCGAGGTCATGGCCCAGCCCTACCCGGACGTCCTTGCCCGCGCCGCCGCCATCGCCGAGACGGTGGCTTTGGAAGAAAACAAGTTCCTCGCCACACTGGAGCGCGGGCTCAGCCTGATCGAGCAGGCGGTGGCTGAAACCCAGGCGGCCGGACGCACTAGCCTGGCGGGCGAAACCGCGTTCATCCTTTACGACACCTATGGCTTCCCCTACGAGCTGGCGGAGGAGGTGGTGGCGCGGGAAGGCCTGACGGTGGACCGGCCCGGCTTCGAGGCGGCCATGGCTGCGGCCAAGGCCAAGGCCCGGGAAGGCGCCACGATGAAAGGGGACGTCTTCGCCAAAGGACCGCTGCAGGAGGTCAAGAAGCTCACCACCGCCAGCGAATTCCTCGGCTACGACCAGTTGGAATCCCCGGCCACGGTGCTGGCGGTGGTGGCGGACGGCGCGCTGACGCCGGCGGCGGAGACGGGCGCGCGGGTGACGGTGGTGCTGGACCGCACGCCGTTCTACGGCGAATCCGGCGGCCAGGTCGGCGACACCGGCCTGCTGGTCGGTCCGGACAACCTGGTGGTGCGCATCGATGACACCCAGAAGCTGGACGGCATCCATCTGCATCTGGGCGAGGTGGAAAGTGGCTGCCTGAAACCGGGTGGCGCGGTGGAAGCGCAGGTGGACGGCGAGCGCCGGCTGGACATCATGCGGAACCACACCACCGCCCACCTCCTGCACTATGCCCTGCGCCAGGTGCTGGGGGACAAGGCGGAACAGAAGGGCTCTTACGTCGGACCGGACCGCCTGCGCTTCGACTTCCAGCAGGCGACGGCCCTCACGCCGGGCGAGCGCGAAGCCGTCGAGGAGCTGGTCAACCGCCGGATTCTCGAGAACGCCCCGGTGGTCACCCGGGTGATGCCGGTGGCGGAAGCGCGGAAGAGCGGCGCCATCGCCCTGTTTGGCGAAAAATACGGCGACGAGGTGCGGGTGCTGTTCACCGGCGACTTTTCCACCGAACTCTGCGGCGGAACCCACATGCGGGAAACCGGGCCCATCGGCAGCTTCCGCATCGTGGCCGAGGAGGCGGTCGCTGCCGGCGTCCGCCGGATCGAAGGGGTCACCGGCCTGGCGGCCTTCCGCCTGTCCCGCGACCAGGGCGAACTCCTGTCCGGTATCGCCCGGGAATTGAAAACGCCGCCGCGCGAGGCTATCGACCGCCTGCAGAGCATGGCCAGCCAAATCCGTGAGCTGGAAAAGACCCTGGCGGGCGTCCGTCTGCACCAGGCCCGGGAAAAGGTGCGCGCTGCCGGGGCCGAGGACATCGCCGGCGGCGGCCGGCTGCTGGCGGTGGACGTCGGGGAGATCGGCGGCAAGGAACTTGGCGATCTGGCCCGGGAAGCGCTGGCCCGACTCGGGGCCGAGGGGGTGGCGATCCTGGCCGGCCGCGACGGCGCCAAGGCGGCGCTGGCGGTGGCGGTGGGACCGGCTATGGCGCCGGCCGTCCTCAAGGCGGGGGAGGTGGTGAAAAAGCTCGCCGCCATCATCGGCGGCGGCGGCGGCGGCCGACCCGATTTCGCCCAGGCCGGCGGCAAGAATCCGGACAAGATTCCGGAAATGCTGGCGGTGGTGCCGAAGGTCATCGTCGATCTTGCGTCACGGAACAACGGGTAAGAAAAAATGGACACTTTTTTCCCTACGGTTCCGGCCGCAGCTCCTGATCGTCAACCCCGGCCGTACGGCCAACCAGCGTTGCCAGACGGGATTCCAATTTTTATGTAACCGGTTTTAATTCCCGGCTTTCGACCGAAGAAAACGGTCGCCGGAAGCGGTTTTCGGCCTCAAGTATTCCGCCTGCCAACCGATAACAACAGTAGCGAGAAATGGGCTTCCCAGGCTTCGGGGGAAGCCTGGGAAATGGTAACAGCTTTACAGGTAACGTGTTAGTATGGCCGGAGCCATCCTGGTCGGTCGCGTGGATATTTTTTTTCGGCCAGGACGGGTATCGAGGGGCGTCCCGGTGGGGGTATCGGGCGGTCGCGGCCGCCGGCTGTGGGAGAGGACCCTGGTTACAGGGGGGTGATCATGAAAATTTCAGGATACGGCGAATTCCAGCAGATGCGCAAGATGTCCCAAAAGGACGATGCGCAGCTCAAGGAAAGTGCCGAACGGGCCAAGGAAAATGCGGACGAATCAGGCGACGCTGTGGTCATCAGCGCCGAGGGCCGCCGCAAAAGCAAACTGCGCCAGGCGCCCGATGTCCGGCAGGCGAAAATCGACGCCGTCCGTGAGCGGCTGGAAAACGGGACGCTGGTCACTCCGGAATCCCTGAAAACCGCCACCACGAAAATGCTGGATGGGTTGATCGCCGGCGATCTCTAACCGAACACCCGAGCGCACTAGCACACAGTCAATTGTAAAATGTGGGTATCAACTTCTGCAAACTACGGTACGGTGAGGAAATTGACTGTACATAACCACGATCTCAAGCATGACTATGCACTAGGCGGGCGATAGTTTGGGCCGCGGTGCCATAACTATGGTACCATTGTTCTCCGAAAAATACCCTTGGTCAAACCAATTTTACGGTCGAAAGCGGATTCGTAAACCCCGGTTATACGCTATATCGTGCCTCCGCCTCGACGTCGCCGCCATCTTCAACCGACTCCAACGGGTGGTCAAACCACCACTACGTTTCTTGATCACACCGCTTCACACCGCTTTCCTCATCGAAACGACGATCCTGATTCTAAATTATTGCCACAGTTGTAGGTTGCCGCGCCAGCGGCGTCACTATATCTCTCGCACCCAATTTTGGTTCCATAATTGCCGGAACAAGAAACTTGCTGCCGATCCATGGTCCGTTGCTAAACGCTGGTCGGGGCTAATTTAGAACTGTGGTACAAACGGTGCCGGAATCCTTTTCTTCATCGCCTTGCGGCCAGCTGCACGGCGATTATTTTTTGCGCCCCGTAATCCGCCCGTATTCAGCCGACCGCTGTTCCGGTCCGGGTAGCTACCAGGTCCAGCATTTCCCGACGGCTGGTGATATCGTGATCCATCAGCTCAAACGCCACCCGGCGGATCAGTTCCTTGTCCGCTTCCTCCGTGATGTATTCCACCGGGGATTTCCCGTCCACCCGGGCCAGAAACAACAGCGCTAGCAGCCGAACGAATGTGGCCTCGAGGTCGGTGCCGTCCATGAAATCCATAGCGTCGAAATACCGGTCCAGCAGGTGCCGGAGCATGCCAAGATAGGCAAAATTCCAGCGCCGGTTCTTGACCGATTTCAGGAGAAAGTGGTTGGCGAAAAAGGCCAGGTCGAAGGCGGGGTGTCCGTAGTGCGCGACCTCGAAATCCAGGAGGTAGACCCGTTGTCCGTCTACCATAATGTTCTTGGGGCTGAAATCGCCGTGGACGAGGGTGATTGCAGCCGCCATCAGGGTAGCGATCACCGGCGCGGCGTAGGCGGCGATCCGGGCGTCCTTTGCCGCCATGAATTCGAGGTACGGCGAGATGCGGAGGTCGTGGAAAATCGTCTTGTCGGCGAAGGTGTCGTGCACCCGTACGTTCCGGGCACAGTGATTGTGGACGGTGACCAGCGAGTGGATGACCTTTTCCGCCACCAGGTAATCCAGTTTTCCCGCCAATAAATCCGCTTTCCACATGCTGCACCGGTCCGGCGCGGCCTCCCGTCCGAAGAGGAAATTTTCGTGGTCGTAGAAGTATACGGCGGGAACGTTTTCCGGAACCAGCCGGTGGTACATTTCGTTCGCCAGCATTTCGATGCGCATTCGGTCGGGGTCGCACAGCCACGTCTCTTTGACCCTGAGCCGGGCCAAGGCCTGTTTCACAATCATCTGCCGCGGCCCACCCTGGACGAAGGCCACGGTGCCGGAGACGCCGCCGCCGCAGTATTCGATGGCGAATGGGGCGTCTTCGTCCACCAGGTTCCGGTTCCGCAGGTAC
>JAJBSZ010000425.1 GCA_020861125.1 Planctomycetota bacterium
GTATACACCCGAATGCGCCCGTTGTCGACCGATTATTTTTATTTTGTGGCAGGCCGGGCCGAAAATTCACCCGTCGGTGTACCGCACGCCGGCACCGCTGACAAAATCTGGTTCCGATCATTGCGGAACGGTCGGCGAGGGAGTAGTATGGAACTATGTCGGTTTTTCTTTCCGCCCGTCGCCGGGTTGGGAAAACAGACGGCACTGGGCGTCGTCTGCTTTCGGTCCGGCAACACCCAGGAGACAGTTCGCATGAAAACTACCGCCGTTCTTGTCCTAATCGCCCTGGTGGCCGCCGTCGCCGCCACCCCGGTCCGGGCCGCCACCACCATCGTCGTCGCCCACAACCAGACCTCCCAGGAAAACCCGTACCAGTACGGCATGCTGAAGTTCAAGGAAGCGCTGGAGCGCCTGTCGGGCGGCGAATTCAAGGTCGACGTCCACGCCGGCACCATCGGCACCAACGAGGATGAACTGGTGGAAAAGTCCAGATGGGCGCCGCCGACTTCGTCGTTGCTTCGCCCGGCTTCATGACCAAGGCCGGCATCCCCGAGGTGGATATGTTCTCCCTCCTCTACCTCTTCAATGACTTCGACCACTGGGAAAAGGCCGTGGACGGCGAACCCGGCCAGACCCTGGCCCGGATCATCAACGAAAAATCGCGCAACCGTTTCCGCATCGCCGCCTACTGGTCCGCCGGTGTCCGCAATTATTACGGCAAAAAGCCCATCCACACCCTGGAGGACATGAAGGGGATGAAGATCCGCACCCAGATGTCCGGCGTGGTGGCCGAGTTCTGGACCAAGGTCGGCGCCATCCCCACCCAGGTGGCATGGGGCGAACTCTACCAGGCACTGCAGCAGGGCATCGTCGACTGCGCCGAGAACGACTACACCAATTTCAGCCTGCTGGATCACCACAAGACCGCCAACGGCCGGTTCATCACCGAAACGGAGCACGACTACACCACCCGCATCGTCCTCACCAACGGCCGCAAATGGGACGCCTACTCGGACGAGCAGAAGGCCTGGTTCACCCAGGCGCTGCAGGAGGCGACGGCGGAGGAGCGGGCCGTTACCTACGCCGATCTCGACAAGTCCAAGGCCCGGGTGATCGCCGACGGCGCCGAGGTCAACACCATCGACAAGGCGCCCTTCATCGCCATCGCCGTCCCGATCCAAGACGAACTCGCCGCCAAATTGGGGACCCAGGACATGCTGGCCGCCATCCGCGAACTGGGCAAATAACCACGATCAACCGCCCGTCCCGCCAGCCCGGCGCGGACGGGCGGTTGCTCCGGAGCAAGGAGACCCTTTGTTGAAAAAATTAGTCCGGGCGGTCCTGCTGGCCCAGGAAACCCTCGGGACCGTCCTACTGGGGGTGTTTTTTATCGCCATCGTGCTGCAGATCGCCGCCCGCTACCTGCAGATACCTCTGTTATGGACCGAGGAGGTGGCCAACTATTCCTTCATCTGGGCCGTGTTCATGGGCGCTTCGGCCATGGTGTACCACCGCGCCCATTTCAGCTTCTCGTTTTTCCGGGACCGCTTTCGCGGCCGGGCCGGCGCCTGCTACAGTACCGGCATCTCCCTGGTCCTCCTCGCCTTCACCATCGCCATGACCATCTACGGGATCATGGTGGTGGAAGAATTCTGGGACTACAACTGGATCACCGTTCCGCAGATGAGCATGGGCATCACCTGGCTGTGTCTGCCCCTGATGGGCATCACCATGTCGTTGTATTCCCTGAAAAACATCGTGGACGATTTGGCCCTGGCGTTCGCGAAGGAGGCTGCGTAGATGTCCGGTCTGCTGCTTGTCGGTCTGTTTGTCGTCATGATATTTCTCGGCATCCCCATCGCCTTCGTCATCGGCATCGTCTCCCTGATCGGGGTGGCGGGCATTCCCTTCACGCCCAACATGACCGTGTTCATGAAGATGTTCAATGGCCTGAATTCCTTTGTCCTGCTGGCCATCCCGCTGTTCGTCCTGGCGGCCAACCTGATGAATTCCGGAAACATCACCAAGATGCTGGTGGATTTCTGCATCGCCCTGGTGGGCCCCATTCGGGGCGGTTTGGCCCATGCCAATATTTTGGTGTCGATGATTTTCGCGGGGGTTTCCGGCTCGTCTCAGGCCGATACCGCCGGCGTCGGCAAGATGCTCATCCCCGCCATGATCGACACCGGCTTCGACAAGGAAACGGCGGTGGGCGTCACCGCCGCCTCCTCCACCATCGGCGTCATTATCCCGCCGAGCATTCCCATGGTGGTGTATTCGGGCCTGACCAGCGCCTCGGTGGCGGCGCTGTTCATCGGCGGCATGGTGCCGGGAGTGTTGATCGGCATTGCGATGATGAGTATCGTCGCCTATTATGGCCGGAAACGGAACTTCCCGGTGTACGCCCGGGCCGACCGGTCGGAACTGTGGCGGCTGTTCAAGGGATCGCTACCGGCCCTGATCACTCCGATCATCATTGTCGGCGGCATTTCCACCGGCTGGTACACGCCGACCGAGGCCGCCGCCTTCGCCTCGATCTACGCGATGTTCATCAGCACCCTGTACTACCGGACGCTTACCCTCCGCGACATCCCCGGCATTCTCCGTGAGACGCTGAAGCTGAGCTCCCTCTCCCTCTTCGCCCTGGCCACCGCCAGCGCTCTCGGCGAGCTTCTCGGCTATTACAAGGTTTCCGATTACGTCATGGGTTTCTTCTCGACCTATATCAGCAGCAAACATGTGTTCATGCTCATGGTCATCGCCTTCTTCCTCTTCGTCGGCACCTTCATGGACGCCATCCCGGCTATGATCCTGTTCACGCCCGTGCTGTTGCCGCCGGCGCAGGCGCTGGGAATCTCTTCCATCCATCTCGGCATCGTCACCGTCATCACCCTGGCTATCGGCCTGGTGACGCCGCCGTACGGGTTGTGCCTGCTCATCGCCAGCTCCATCGCCAATCTCTCCATCGAGCGGGCGCTGTGGGCGGTGTTGCCGTACATGGCCGCCCTGCTGGTGATCCTATTGGCAGTGGCGATGGTGCCGCAGATCGCTTTTTTCGTGCCGACCATGCTGGGCCTGATGTAACGGCGCTCCTTTTTGTACCTTTACCAGGGCGGGACGAGCGGTGGCGGTTGCCGCTCGTCCCACCGATCGTTTCCCGGCCGGGAAGCCGGCGACGGCACCATATACGGGGCGGCGGCGGCCGGGGGTTTTTCGCCTTGCCATGCGGCGGGTTCCTCCGATACTGGTGGACGCGCCGACAGGTGTCCCTGCCGGCGGAAGCGCTCAGGCCCGACGGTATACAAGGAGAGTTCCATGATCAAGCGAAGCAAGGATATGCGCCGCACGTCGCAGGACAACCTCAGGGGCGGCAACGGCACCGTGCACATGACCCATTTCCTCGATCCGGAAGAGGCCTGCGAAAAGGGCCGGATGTTCGCCATCGCCACCCTGCCCCCCGGCGCCTCCATCGGTAAACATACCCACGAAGGGGAATACGAGATCTACCAGATGCTCAAGGGCACCGCCACCATCACCGACAACGGCGTCGAAGACACCCTGGCGGCGGGCGACTGCATGGTCTGCTACAACGGCGACAACCACAGCATCGAAAACCGGACAAACGAGGATATCCAGGTTCTGTTTATCGTACTGTTCGACAAGAAGTAATATTTCTCACGTACCGAAAGAACGCGGGGGCGGTCCCTTTGGGATCACCCCCGCTTTTTTTTGCGACGGGGTGGGGAAAGGCTTGCGTGTACCTTTCCGACGCGTGACGCAAAATTTGCTGCGCTCTTTTGCTCTGTGCGGAAGCCGCGCGGGTAATATTCTCCTTGGAGCGTCGGGCGCGGCAGTGAAGGGCTTGGGGTTGCCCGCGCGGCATTGATTATTGATTTGGGGGCTGGTCGCGCCCCCAAGCCCACCGGGCCCACTGGCGTGGGGGCCAGAACCCTCACGGGTAAGCGCGGCGCGCGGGGAATTACGGGGTGTCGGTGGATGATGCCAACGCCGTCGCGGCCCACACCGCCAGCGCTTCCCGACCGATTTTGGCATTGTGACGAAAGTCGGTGGGAAAGCCGTCGTGGAACAACACATCCCGAATGGCTGCCGTCAACGGCGACGCCGCGGCACGGGCCAGCGCCTCCTGACGGATAGCGTCTCGGCGTTCGGCGGAAATGCCCGGCCGGAGCTCAAGGATGATCACCGGCCGCTGCCAACCGTCGGCGGCGGGCACCCCGACCAGCGCACTCCGCGCCACCTCGGGCAGCGCATTGAACACCGCCTCGCCCGGAATGGTAAACAAGTCACCGCCAGCGGTCCGCACCCGATGCGCCTTGCGCCCGCAAAACCAGAGCCTCCCCTTTTCATCCCGGTACCCGACGTCGCCCATCCGGTGCCAGAACCGGTCACCATCCGCGATCTTCGCCAAACGGTCGGCCTCGGGCAGATTATGGTAATACCGGGAGACGTGATCGGCCTGAACGGCGATTTCCCCGATCTCCCCATCCGGAAGCACCAGTCCCTCGTCCCACTGGGCGATGGGCCCGTCATCGATGCGGATGATC
>JAJBSZ010000179.1 GCA_020861125.1 Planctomycetota bacterium
GCCCCGGCCGCTCCCGAAGCGGCGGGTTTGGAGGAACCGCCACGCCGCCACGGCAGCCGCGCCGAAAGCGATACCGCCGGCATCGACATTTTCTCCGGGCTGGACCTCGACGCCTTGTGGGAGGAAAAGCTGCTATCCAGCCTCGATCCGGAGCCGGCCGCGCCGGAGGCCGTGCCCCAGGACATCTTTGCCGACCTCGATATCGAGTCCATCTGGGAAGCGGTCAAGCGGTCCCGGGAAGCCGCGGACTCCGACCGGACGCCATCGGCCGGGCCTGATGAGGCGGAGGATCCCTTTGGCGACATCATCCTCCGGGACCGCCAGGAGGAGGACGCCGCCGACACCGCCATCCTGCCGCCGGAAACGTTGCGCCGCGTCATCCAGCCGCCCGGCGGCCAGTCGCCGGTCGCCGGCCCGGCGGTACCCGCGACGGAAGGCGCCCAACCGACAACGCCCGACCTGGAGTTTCTGGAAGAAACGACTGGCGACACCGGCGCGCGGCGAAAAGCCGATGCCGTGGTCGGCGGCGCGGCCGGGTCGCCCGCCGGATCGGCGGGTGGCGGCACCGACCGTATGGTCGCCGGCGGCACCGCTTCCGACGCCGATGATTTTCTGAGCGGATTGGATATGGATGCCCTGGGACCGGCGGTCAACGTCGGGGTGAGCGCCCCCGTTATCGGTGACGGCGACATCGAGCCGCTGGAGCCGATGCCGGAAGAGGCGGCGCCGGAGGCCGGTCCCGCCCCGGACGACCCCGATCCGGACATCGCCGCCCTGCGCCGTAAATTTCACCTGCCGCCGAGCGGGGCCATGGCCCGACCGGTGGAGGACGAGGAAGCGCCGGAACCCATCGGGTTGGAGGCGGTGCTGGCGCGGGAAAAGGCCAAACCCGCCCCGGTGCCGGCCCGCAATGCGAAGCCTGGCGGCAGGGAGAAAGACGGGCCGGCCGGCAGCCCGCTGGCGGCCCTGGCGGCTCTGGAGGAGCTGGAATTCACCGACTGCGGCCTGGACGACGAGATGGAAGCGCTGCTGGACGAGGAATCACCAACGGCGCCACCGACGCCCGCCGGGCCCGAAACCACCGACGGCCAGGAGAAACCGGCGGGACCGGTTCGGCGGCTGGTGGCGCTGGCCCGAAAGCACGGCGGCGGCATGCTGGGACGGCTGCCTGCGCTGGAATGCGTGGCAAAAGCCAAAGACGTGATCGCCTGGAACGAGAATTGGTGGCTGTATTGCGATTTGGCGGCGGCGATGGTGGCGAGTGCCAGTCTGGCGGTGATAATTTCCTACTACTTCTGGTACCGATGACGCACTGTCTCTGGTTTCAGTACTTGTGGTGTACTCGTACAGAGTCAAGATTGCGATCGTGGTTATTTATTTAATAATATCCACCGTACCGCAGTTGGCAGACATTGATACCACATTTTCAACAATGATTGTGTCCCAGTGGTACCAATACCTCACTCTTTCTCCGGTACCGCTGGCTCAGCCGGAGACGAAGCAGACCAGATCGTCCTCGGCGTAGACGGCTTCGCCGATGGATTCGCGGATGGCGCCGGCGGCGGTGGAAAAGCCCTCGATGGCGTTCTGGAAGTTGCCGGTGTCGCCGATAACCATCAGAAGACCGATGCGGGCCAGTCCGGACGGCAGGACGAAGTACTGGATAGCCTCATCCAGCGGTTCGTCGTCCAGGGCCATGGAGGTGAACGGGGTGCCGTTTTGATCGAGCTCGCCCTGTTCGGCCAGGCGGTCGAAGATCGCCACCAGCCGCCCCGAGTCCTCGCCCCGGCAAACCGCCTGGACGCAGCCGTGCCCGATCAGCGCCTCGGCGTAGCCCTGGAGGACGCTATCGTCTACCGGAATGGTCATATCCACCAAGGCGGTGAACGGCTGGGCGGTAAACGGCAGACGCAGATCCGTTCCGTTGGCACGGATGGCATAGAAGCGTTGATCGTGGAGTGTCCCCAAGCCAAGTCCCCCGGTTTCGCGGCCGGTTGCGAGCGCGGCGAGATCCGCAAATCCGCCCAAAAAATTATCCGTCACGTCCCATCCCTTCCAGGATCTTCCCATCGGTCGGCGTCCTCAAGGGCACCGGGTCAATAGGGCTCCCCCCCTCGTTTTCCGGTCACCCCGAGGCCGATAGCGGCCGGGGGATTTCGGTGCGCGCCGATCCGGCCGGTCCGGATCTCCCGCGGGCGCTGGTCAAAAATAAACACCGGAAGCGTCCAACCGCCTTCCGGTCCGGCCCATGTGTGTACCGGCCCGATTATTCATCCGTGTATATTTTCGTCAAGGGCTAAATTGGCAGACACGCCGCCGGGTTTCCCTGTCCAAGCGTGGCTTTTCGCTTCTCCCGACGCCGGCCGGCGGCTATAGTGGATGCGGCCGCGGCGGACCGCGTCTCACGGTGGGACGTGGTACATCACGGGTAACGGCGACGGCCGATTTTCCTGCCGCCGTGCCGCCACCGGTCACGCTGATCCCGCAAGGAGAAAACCATGTCCGAGGCTCCCCTCAATCCGCCCTCTTTCCACTGCAATCCCGATCGCTGCATCGCCTGTGGCGCGTGCGTTCGCGACTGTCCCGCCGGCATCATCGCCCTGGAAAACCGCCTTGCCGTCGTGGCGCCCGAGGACCGGCCGTCCTGCATCGCCTGCCAGCACTGTCTGGCCATCTGCCCCACCGCCGCCATCGCCGTGGCCGGGCGCAACCCCGACGCGTCCGCGCCCGTGGCATCCCCGGCGCCGGAGGCCATCGACCGTCTGATACGGAGCCGGCGCTCCTTCCGCCAGTTTCTGCCCGAACCGGTGGATCGTTCCCTGGTGGACGCCTTGCTCGAGACCACAGCCCACGCCCCGACCGGGGTCAACGCCCGGTACCGACGGTTTACCCTGATCCTGGATCCGGCGGTGCTGGCCCTGTTCCGCGAACGCTCGTGCAAGCTCCTGGTGGCTTCCCGCGACCGCCTGCCGGAACGGGTGGCGTGGCTGGCCGACGCGGCCGCCGCCTGGCAGGAAAAGGGGCGGGATGTCATTTTCCGCGGCGCGCCGCACCTCCTCGTGGCGACCTCCGGCCCGGAGGCTTCCACCCCAGACGCCGACTGTCTCATCGCCCTGTCCTATTTCGAACTGGCCGCCCAGAGCCACGGCGTCGGCACGGTATGGTGCGGGATGGTCGATTATCTCCTGCGCTATCTGCCGGAAAGCCGCTCCTGGTTGGGCATCCCGGCCGACCACACCATCGGCTATGCCATGCTGTTCGGCCGGCCGGCCATCACCTACGCCCGCACCGCCCAGCACCAGCCGGAAGCGGTGGCAGTGGTGGACGGCATCGCCTGACGATGCCCAGCCACCCCCGTTCGCCCGGAGGCGATCGCGGGTTTTTCTTGTCCCCACCATCCCGGTTGCTATGCTTTTAGGTTTGCCGCGGTTTCCGCACCAGGAAACCGCGGCTGGGTGGGTGCCGGGACAATACCGCGGCGCCTTTACCCTCCCAAATAAATTTCCCGCTCTTTATGGAAGGAGCCACCATGCCAGGCGTCATTCTCGATGGCAAGACGGAAACCGCCACGGTGCTGGCGGAGGTTGAGGCCGGAGCCACCCGCCTATCGGCAGCGGGTAAAAAGGCTTGTCTCGCCGCCGTGCAGGCCAACGCCGATCCCGGCACCGATTGGTACGCCCGAGCCCAGGCCCGCCACTGCCAGCGCCACGGCGTCGACCACCGGCTGGTGAAATTGGCTCCGGATGTGAGCGAGAACGACCTGGTGGCGTGTCTGTCCGACCTGTCCGCCGACCGGGCGGTATCGGGTATCCTCCTGTTCACGCCGCTGCCGGCCGGCTACAGCCACCTGCGCCTGGCCGAAGCCATCGACCCGGCCAAGGATGCGGAAGGTGTGCATCCTTTCAATATGGGAAAACTGCTGGTCTCAGCCCGGGTGGACCCGGCGCCCTGCACCGCCATGGCGGCCATGGAACTGATCCGCACCGCCCGGCCCGACCTCGCCGGCTCCCGGGCCCTGGTCATCGGCCGCAGTCCCACCGTCGGCAAACCCCTCGCCCTGCTGCTGCTGGCCGAGCACGCCACCGTCACCATCGCCCATACCCGGTCCGACCTCCGGGCGGCGATGCTGGAGGCGGATGTGGTGGTGGCCGCCGCCGGCGCCTCGGGCGCCCGCTGGCGCGCCTACGACAACGCCTGGCACCGCTGGCGCCAGGATGGCGGCGATCGGCCGGAAGCGCCCAGCCTCGAACCGTTGGTAACCATGGACATGGTGCGGCGGGGCGCGGTGGTGATCGACATCGGCGACAACAACATCCCCGCCGCCCTGACAACCGACGGCCGGCCGGTGGCCGACGCCGACGGCAATCCCGACATGCGCTACGCCGGCGACGTGGACTTTGACAAAGTCCGGGAAGGCGCCGGCGACATCACCAACCCCCGGGGCAGCGTCGGGCCCCTGACCAACGCCTTTCTCCTCCGCAACGTCATGCGGGCCGCCCTTGCGGCGAGCGGCCTCGACCCGGCGGCATCATGATCCTGTTGGGGGTGGACCTGGGG
>JAJBSZ010000404.1 GCA_020861125.1 Planctomycetota bacterium
CCTCCTTCCAGCCCTACGTCAGCGTCGCCACCATCCAGGTCAGCGCCGCGATCATCATCTCTGCTCTGGTGTGCCCGCTGCTCGTCGACTTCCTGGCCCGCCGGCAGCGGCGGCGGGAAGGCACGCCGGACAGCGAGGTGGAAAACGACGAACTGCGCAAGGAAATCGGTCAGGCTTTGTAATACCGCCAGCGGCCACCGCCGCGGCATCAGCCCCCAATAAAGGCGGGCGCAGGCATATCGCCTGCGCCCGTTCCGATTCCCGGTGGGGGGTTACAACCCGCTGCTAGCCCGCCTTTTCCGCCAGGCGTTTTTTGGCATAGGGTACCAGACCGCCGGCGTCGATGAGATCGCCCAGGAAGGCCGGGAACGGCTGCGACTGGAAGGTCTTGCCGCTCGTTTTGTTGGTGATGACGCCGGTCCCGAGGTCGATGGTGATCTCGTCGCCCTTGTTTACCTTGCCGACGATCGCCGGGCATTCGAGGATCGGCAGGCCGACGTTGATGGCGTTGCGGAAAAAGATGCGGGCAAAATTGGCGGCGATCACCGCCGACACGCCGGAACCGAGAAACGCCAGGGGCGCGTGCTCGCGGCTGGATCCGCAGCCGAAATTACTGCCGCCCACCACGATGTCGCCGGCCTTGACTTCCCGGACGAACGTGCTGTCGATGTCCTCCATGCAGTGCTTGGCCAGTTCCGCCGGATCGGCGCTCACCAGATAGCGGGCCGGGATGATGACGTCGGTGTCGATGTTGTCGCCGTAGACCCAGGCCCGGCCGTTCAGTGTCTTTTCCATACTAGATGTCCTTTATAAAGGAGGGGTCGTCGCCGACGACTTCGCGCGGATCGCCCACCCGCCCCAGCACCGCGCCGGCGGCGGCGGTGAGGGGACCGGCCAGCAGTACCTCGCTCGAGGTCGACCCCATGCGGCCGACGAAGTTGCGGTTGGAGGTGGAGAGGCAACGCTCGCCGTCGGCGAGGATGCCCAGGTGGCCGCCCAGGCAGGGCCCGCAGGACGGGGTGGTCACCACCGCGCCGGCGTCCAGGAAGGTCTGGATATACCCGCGGCGCATACTTTCGTTGTAGACCTCGTAGGTGGCGGGGATCACGATGAGGCGGATGTCGGGGTGCACCTGGCGGCCCTTCAGGACCGCGGCGGCCAGAGCCATATCCCGCAGCCGGCCGTTGGTGCAGGAGCCGATGAACACCTGGTCCAGGCGGATGTCGGCGCACTCCCGGGCCGGCTTGACGTTCTCGGGCAGATGCGGCAGGGCGACCACCGGTTCGATGCCGGCGGCGTCGATGACGATGCGCTCGCGGTAGCCCGCGCCGGCGTCCGGGTAGACAGGGGTGAAAGGCCGCTTGGCCCGCTCGGTGGCGTAGGCCAGGATCGTGTCGTCCGGCACGAAAATGCCCGCCTTGCCGCCGGCTTCGATCGCCATGTTGGACATGGTGAAGCGGTCGTCCATGGCCAGCCCCGCCAGGGCGGAACCGGCGAATTCGAGAACCATGTACCGCGCCCCGTCGACGCCGAGGCGGCCAATGAGGGACAGGATCACGTCCTTGCCGGTGGTCCAGGGCGAGAATTCACCTTCGTATTCGACGCGGATGGTCTCCGGTACCCGCAGCCAGGCTTCTCCCAGCGCCCAGGTGTAGGCGAGATCGGTGGAACCGACGCCGGTGGCCAGGGCCGAGAGGGCGCCGCCGGTGCAGGTATGGCTGTCGGCGCCGATGACGATGTCGCCGGGCAGCTCCAGCCCCTGCTCCGGCAGGAAGGTATGTTCGACGCCGCAGCGGCCCTGCTCCCAATAGAGCATGCCCTGCTCCTTGGCGAACTCCTTGGTGAATTTCACCTGGTTGGCGGAGGCGATGTCCTTGTTGGGGGTGAAGTGATCCACCACCGCGGCGCAGCGCTCGGGGTCGAAGACCCGGGTGGCGCCCATGCGCCCGAATTCCTTGATGGCCGGCGGGGCGGTGATGTCGTTGCCGAAGGCGAAATCCACCCGGGTCCGGCAGATCGCCCCCGGCGTCACCGTGTCGGTGGTATGGCCCGCGATGATCGCCTCGGCCATGGTACGGTTAGTTGCCATTGATCTTGATCTCCTTGGCGGCTGCCACCATGTACAGGTTGTTGACGGCGCTGACAAAGGCCATGATGCAGGCCTTGACGGTATCGGTGGAAACACCCCGGCCGGAAGCGGCGAGGCCGGCCGGATGGCGGACGGTCACCTGGGCCTCGCCCACCGAATCGGAGGACCGGCTGCTGGCATTGATGGAGAAATTCTCCAGGGTGAGGTCGAGGTTGATGATGCGCTGCATGGCGATGTAGGCGGCGTCGATGGGGCCGTTGCCGACCGCCGCGTCGCAGTGTTCCACGCCGTCGGCGGTCTTCAGGACCACCCGGGCGGTGGGCCCGCCGTGAATGGCCGTGCCGCATTCGATCTGGTAGGAGGCGAGGACGTAGCGCTGTTCCGGCGCGGCGGAGATCTGGTCCGAGACCAGCGCCTCGATGTCCCCGTCCGACACCTCCTTTTTCTCGTCGCAGAGGGCCTTGAACTCGGCGAAGGCCTTGTCCAGTTCCTCCCGGGACAGGTTGTAGCCCAGTTTGACCAGCCGGTCGTTGAAGGCATGGCGGCCGGAATGTTTGCCCAGCACCATCACCGCCGCTTCGGCGCCGACGTCCTCGGCCCGCATGATTTCATAGGTCTCGCGATTGGCCATGACCCCGTGCTGGTGGATGCCGGCTTCGTGGGCGAAAGCGTTGGCGCCGACGATGGCCTTGTTGGGCGGTACCGCCACGCCGGTGAGGCGGGAAACCAGCCGGGAGACGGTGACGATCTTGGTGGTATCGACCGCCGTCTCCACCCCGAAGATGTCGTGGCGGGTCCGCAGCGCCATGATCACCTCCTCCAGGGCGGCGTTCCCGCCGCGCTCGCCCAGGCCGTTGATGGTGCCCTCGATTTGTCGGACGCCGGCCTTGACCGAGGCCAGGGAATTCGCCACCGCCAGCCCGAGGTCGTTATGGCAGTGGACGGAATAGGTCACCTCGGGGCCGGCGCCGACGCCGTCAATAATCTGTTTGCAGAAGGCGGCGAACTCGTCCGGGATGGCGTAGCCGACGGTGTCGGGGATATTGAGGATGGTCGCGCCGCCGGCCACCGCCGCCTTGAACACCTCGATGAGAAACGCCAGTTCCGACCGGCTGGCGTCCTCGGCCGAAAACTCCACCTCGCTGCAGAGGGATCTTGCCAGCGGCACCGCTCGCCGCACCTCGGCCAGCACCTGCTCCTTGGTCATTTTCAGCTTGTATTCCATGTGGATCGGGCTGGTGGCGATGAAGGTGTGGATGCGGGCCCGTTCCGCGCCGGCCAGGGAGTCGGCGGCGGCCTTGATGTCGCCGTCGCGGGTGCGGGCGAGGGCGGTGATGGTCGAGCCCTTGACCTGGTTGGCGATGGCTTTGACGCATTCGAAATCGCCGGGAGACGAGGCCGAGAATCCGGCCTCGATGGCGTGCATGCCCATGGCTGCCAGCTGGGTGGCGATCTGGAGCTTTTCGGCGACGTTGAGGTTGATGCGGGCGGCCTGCTCGCCATCCCGCAGGGTGGTGTCGAAAAACTGCACGGTGTTCGGGTCCTGCCTGCTCATGACTTCTCCTTGTGAAATCGGGGGAGGGAGGAGCGTTACGGCCCGGCCAAACGAAAGGGCCGGGATAGAATCCCGGCCCCCTTCGGCTGTGTTGTCGTGCTTTCCTCAAGCGGTCAACAAACGGCCTCGGGCTCCGGGCAAGCCAGTAAGAAGCAGTCCAAGCAAAAGGCCGTCACGGATCCCGGCGCCGCCGGCGGCGGCGATACGGGTACTGGTGCTGGTGACGGTGGTGGACATGTTCCTGATTCCCGGTTCCCCGAGGCGGACCATCCGCCTGCAGATAGTATACTACTGCCCCATTTTTTGGGCAAAGTCAAGAATATTTTTCCAAGATTTTCTATCGCCCGAGGACCGCTTCCTTCAGGGACTCGAGGCCGCAGAGGAGGACGAAGAAGGTTCCCGCCAAGAGACACCACAGGGCCAGCCCCGTCCAACTGAACGCGAAGGACTCCACCGGCTGCGGCCCGGCCGCCGCCGGCTGAGCCGGCTCAGCCGATTCTGCCACCTCGGTCGGATTGGTCGACGGTGGATCCAGCTTGGACTCCCCGTCGCCTGGATGGTCCGGCATCACGTTTCCCGCCCTTTCCCGAAAATAACGCGTTAGATTATATACCGTTACCCTGGGATTACAAATTCTTTACCCTATACGGCGTGGGTAGGCGGCGTCATTCGTCTTCGCGCGCCTCCAGAACCGCCAAAAACGCTTTTTGCGGCACGGTGACATTGCCGATGGCCCGCATCCGCTTTTTGCCTTCCTTCTGTTTTTCCAAAAGCTTCCGCTTTCGCGTCACATCCCCGCCGTAACACTTGGCGAGCACGTTCTTGCGGAAGGGACTGATGTTTTCCCGGGCAACGATGCGGGCGCCCACCGCCGCCTGCAGGGCCACCCGGAACATG
>JAJBSZ010000039.1 GCA_020861125.1 Planctomycetota bacterium
ATGCGACTAAGACACAGGTGCTGGGACCGCTGGACAGCGAGTCAGATACCTATTCCTACGGCAATTACCCCCTGGAGACATCCTGGACGGCCTCGACGCCACCCTGGAGTACCCGGGCAAGAACGAGCCGGTGGTCTGGCGGCCCCACACCTCCCTGGATCCCCTGGGACGCATGTATCCCGGGGCGATGTTCCGCTCCCCCGGCCCGAAATCCGCGTTCTTTCTTGCCCTGGTGCACTCGCCGGAAAACCAGGCCGCTGTCATGCGCTTCGGTTCCGACTCCCATGCTACCGTATCCGTCAACCACATTCAGGCTGGCCGCACCCGCCTTTCCGGCCTGCCGGATCCGGATCAGGAGGCATTCAACGTCTGGCTGCGCCAAGGCTGGAATACGATCCTGATCCGCACCTCCTCCCCCACCGGCCACGGCTGGGGTCTGGCGGCCCGGCTGACCACCCTGGACGGACAACCCTTCGCGGGCTACGTCGCCCGTCCGGATACGGAAACTGTGGCCGAGATCCTGCACCAGGCGCGGTTGGCGGCCGCCCGGTCGGCACTGGAGCGGCTCTACGATCCCGGCATTCCGCCCGAGCTGGGCGGGGTGTCGGTGCTCCTGGACTGGCTGGACGACAACGAAGCCGACGCCCGGGCCAATTTTTACCTCGCCTCGTTTCTCGTGGCCAAGCGGATGATGGAGGGTCCGGACCGGTTCGACCGCGAACTCATCTTTCGCCGCGCCACCGAGCTGTCCGGAGGCGACCCGTATTTCACCCTGATGGCGGCGCGGTCGGTGGACGCCGGCGTCGACGGCCCGGACCGGGAGGAAAACCTGCGTCTGGTGCTCCTGAAAGCCGTCTCGGATCAGGGGTCGGCGGCGGCGCTGGTGGATATCGGCCGCCTGTACCTTGATGTCATGCGCCAGCCCCGGCGGGCGGACGAATACGCCGAGCTGGCCTTGACAGTCAACCCCACCTCCCTCCGAGCCGGGGTGCTCGACTACGACGTCGCCATGGCCATGGACTGGCAACCGGTGGCGAAAACCCTTCTGGAGAGTCTTGCCCGGCGGCATCCGACCGCCGCCATGGTCCGCCTGCGCCAGGGCCGGGCGGCGCTGGCCGGCGGTCGTTTCCGTCAGGCCCTGGGGGAATTCCACGCCATTCTCACCGCCGATTCCGCCAACGCCGAGGCGCTGGACGGGGCGGTGCTGGCGTTGGGCATGCTCGGTCAGACCTCGGCTGCCGTCGACCTTCTCGTCACCCATATCGAACGCTTTCCCTACGATTTTCGGGTTCGACTGAAGCTGGCCGAACTCTACCGCACCCTCGGCCGTACCGATGCCGCCGGCGAGGTGCTGTCGGCGGCGCTGGCCATGGCGCCGGACGATCCGGAGGCCCGCGATATGCTCCGGGACATCCGCCGCGAGTCCTACGCCGAGGGCAAATCGGCCGGCGCCGGCGGCGGCCAGCCGCGGCAACGGCAGGAACTGGACCTGACGCCGCCCAAGGCGGTGCCGGGCATCGGCTGGGAATATTTGTATTTTCAGGTGGAAGACCGGATGGAAAAAAGCGGCACCATCGACCGCACCGTGTCCTTTGCTTTGAAGATCTATACCGACCGCGCCGCCCGTCTTTTGCGCCACCTCGGTTTTTGGCTGGACCAGGATTTCGAAAGCGGCACCGTCACCCGGCTCGACCTCATCGGAGTGGACGGCCGCCGGGAATCCTTTACCCCGCCGGAGGCGGCCGGCGGCGGAGCGAATGCCCTCAAGTTTTCCCTGCCGCCCCTGCAGACCGGCATGGCGGTGGAGGCGGAGGTGGTGATCCGCCGCGACCGCATCCCGTTTCTCGGCGAATACTTCGGGCAGATTGCGCCGCTGGCCCAGCAGGCGCCGATCCGGTTGTCTCGGTATCTGTTCAGCGCGCCGTCGGACATGCGCATCTTCTTCCGGCCCGCCAACGGCGCGCCGGAGCCGATGGTGGTGTCCGCGGCGGACGGCGAGGAAACGACCCGCATCTGGGAGATGTCGGGGCTGCCCGCCTACCGGCCGGAGGAATTCGCGCCCGGCCAGCACGAGACGTTGCCGTGCGTCCAGATCTCCTCGTTCGAGAATTGGGATGAATTCGCCCGCTGGTACTGGCGGCTCATCGGCGTGCAGTACAACACCCCGCCGGAACTTCGCCTCCTCGGCCGCCGGCTCGAGGCCGGCGAAACCCTGCCCATCGCCAAGCTGGACAACGCCGCCGCCTGGGTGTCGCGAAACATCGCCCACCGGGAGTGGGAGTACGGCCCCTACGCCTTCCGACCCATCAACGCCCGATCCATCCTCTCCCGCCTCTCCGCCGACGGCAAGGACCGGACGCTGCTCCTGTGCCTGCTGGCGCGGGAATACGGCCTCGAGGCCTGGCCGGTCCTGGCCCGGCTGCGCACCCGGCGCTTCGCGCCGGCCGGGCCGGAGAACATCTCCCTGCCGCTGTTGGATCATTTCAACCATTCCCTGACCCTGGTGGAAACGGGTCCGGGCGGTGACGTCTTCCTCGACGCCTCCAACCCCTACCGCCCGCCCGGGGTGATGCCGTCGCAGCTCTTCGGCAGTCCCGGCGTCGACGTCACCCCGCCCGGGGCACGGCTGGTGGCCATCCCGGACGGCGGCATCGCCGCCTGCGACTGGGAGGAACGGGCGGAAATGGTGGTGGACGAGGACGGCAGCGTGTTGTGGGAACAGTCGGTGGACGGGGTCGGCACGGCGGCGGAGATGCTCCGTCTCCGTTTCCGCGGCCGGGATGGTGAGGACGAAGCGTGGACCGCCTTCCTCGCCTCTCTGGGCGGCACGCCCTCGGCCGCCTCCGACACCTTCGTCGAGACCGCCGGCAATCCGGCCTCGGCTGCCTTCAGCGGCCGGGCCCGGCTCCGGAACTGGGCCTCGGTGGAGGACGACCGCGTCATCCTCCGGGTGCCGGCGCTGCCCGGCGCCATGTCGCAGTCGGGGGCCTTCGCCTACCCGCTGTCCCTCGCCGAAATGGCGGATCAGGGCGAGCGGTTTCAGGAACTGGTTTTGCCCCACGGCTTCCGGATCCGGCGGCGGCTGACCATCCGTCATCCCGAATCCTGGCGGCTGGCGAATCCCTGCGTGTCCTTCGCGCGCCGCTATCCCTTCGGATCCGTCACGGTGACGAGCGAGGAGGAGACGGACGGCCTGACGCTGGACATCGTGGTGGAAGTGCCCGGCCACCGGGTGGCGGCGGCGGATTTCCCCGCCTTCCGGGAGCTTTCGGCCCTCGCCGCCCGCTGGCTGCGGCCGTATCTGGTATGGGAGAAGCCCTGATGCGCCTATCCGTGATGTTTCTGGTGGCGGTAACCCTGGCCCGTTCCGTTGTCGCCGGTGAGGATGCGCTGGCCGAGCGGGCGCGTATGCTTATCGACTACCAGTCGTTTCTCCGCGGCGACCGCGACGGCGCCGTGCGCTTCGCCATCAACACCTCCCACGGCCTTCGGGATACGCCCCTGGCCGAGCTGGCCATGCGCATCGCCCTGTTTTACGACCCGGCCGTGCTGTCGTCGGTGAATGTGGGGGAGGCGGAGACGCGGCGGATTCTCGGCACCGACAGCAGCCGCTTTTCCCCCGAGTACCGCGATCTCCTGCGCCGCTACCTGGCGCGCAATTATGCTGCCGCCGGCCGGCGGGAGGAGGCGATGGAGGTGCACCGGCGGCGCGGGTTAGCCATGTCGTGGCTGGTGGCCGGACCGTTTTACGGCAGCCGGGCGGCGATTTACGAATCGCGGGAGTTGCCAGAGGCGGGCGAACTCTTTCTGGAGGACGTGGTGGATGCGCCGCCCGATGCCGCCACCTTCCGGGAATGGCGGCGCCGGCCGCCGTGGCGAGTGCTGCCGGAGAACCGTTCCTTCCCCAATATCCGGCCCTGGCGGCGCACCGCCGACGCCGGCGACGGCGCCATGCTGATGTTCACCGCCCTGGATATGGCGGAGGCGGACAACCAGGCCGCGTTCCACGTCTATTCCGAAACCTCCTGGCGCCTGTTTGTCGACGGGGCCCTGGTGGCGGAGGTGGACCGCAACAACCGCCAGGCGCCGGTGGAGCACCTGGTGCCGTTTTCCCTCACCGCCGGCCGGCATTCGGTCATGCTGCAGTTGTTTCCCCCCGGCGCCACGGTGGCGCGGGAGGACGTGCGGGTCTGGCTGCGCCTGGAATCGGACACGGTGTTTTCCTTTGACCGCAACGCCGCCACGCCCGAAACGGTTCGTCCCACCAGCGCCCGCCGTGAGGCGCGGCGGCTCCGCTACCTGACCGACCTCCAGGCGGCGGCGGAGGCCGGCTCGCCCACCCTCATGGCCGCCTACGCCGTGGCGCTCCTGGAGCAGAAGATGCCGGACGAGGCCGCGTGGTGGGCGGAACGGGCGGCGACGGCGGCGCCCGGTGACGTCAACCTGATGTTCATGGCCGGACTTCTCAACTCGATGACCCCGCTCCTCCCGGCCGAACGCCGCCGGGCCATCGCAGGCGCCTGGCA
>JAJBSZ010000073.1 GCA_020861125.1 Planctomycetota bacterium
CCCAACCGGGTGATCGACTTTGCCCTGTTCCACGGCCTGGTGTGGGAGCCGCCGGAAATCATGGGCGGGCGGGTCAAGTACAAGTTCACCGGCCCGCTTGCCATGATTCTGGAAGAGGCGCGCCTGGGCAATATCTCGCAATGGCTGGAGCTGGGGGCGGCGGTCGCCAACTACAAGCAGGATCCCGGCATCATGGACCGGTTCGACGGCGACGAGATCGTAGAATTGTCGGCCCGCATACTGGACGTTGACGAGGCGTTGCTTGTGCCGTCGGAGGAGGCCAAGCGCATCCGGCAGGAGCGGGATCAGGCCGCGCAGCAAGCCGCCGCCATGCAGAACGCCGGAGCCATGGCGCAGGGAGCGCGCGACCTGTCGCAAACCGAGTTCGGCGAGGGCAACATGCTGGAGGCCATCGCCGGATTGGGGACGGAGGGCATGGCATGACCGGGGACGGAGCGGCTCTTCGCCTGGCGCAGTACCGCGCCGACCTGGCGGAACTGGCGGACACTGACGCGGGGCAGCGTTTTTTCGCGCAGTTGTTCGCGGAAAGCGGCTGCCTGGCATCGGTCCACCGGCAGAGCGCCGAGGTGTACCGCCTGTCCGGCGTCCAGGCGTTTGGCCTGGCGATCTGGCGTGACTTGCACGCCGCAAACCCCGAGGCGTCGGCGGAAATTTTCGACGCCCTTATGTCACCCATTATGGAGCCATAACCATGGATGAACAGAACAATACCAACGCCGGCGCGACCGGCGGCAGCGAAGAAATTGCCCTGACCGGCACCGGCGACACTACGCCGGCAGGCAATACCGACCCCGGCCCCACCGCAGGGAGCGGCAGCGGTGCGGACGCGGGCAATCCGGCCCCCGACCAGGGCGTGACCTTGACCGGAAAGGACGACACCGGAACCGGCGAGGAGAGCGGCAACGGCACGGGAACCGGGAGCGAGGAGAACGGGCAGGAAGGCGGCGGCACGAACGAGTACGTGATCAAGTACCCGGAGGGTTTCAAGCCCCTGCCGGAAGCGGAGCAAAGCCTCCGCGCCCACGTCACCGGCAAGAATCTGCCGCCCAAGGAAGCGGCGGCGGAAACACAAGCCCTGGCGGATCTGTACGTCAAGACGCGACAAAACGAGAACGCCGCCCTCCTGGCACAGTTGGAGGATACCAAGCGGGAGTGGGCGCGGGAACTGGCAGCGGATCCGGAGTACGGCGGCGCAAACCTGGCGCAGACCGGCAAGGACGCCAACCACGGCTTGCGGCACTATGCCCCCGATTTGATTCCCCTATTGGCGGAGTGGAACCTCGAGCGACACCCCGCCCTGGTCCGCCACTTCGCAAAACTCGGACGCAACTTGAAAGAGAACCGTTCCCCGCGCGCCGAAAAGCCGGGCCACCGCCGGCCAAAAACGTTGGTGGACGCAAAAGAGGAGATGTTGGCGCGAGAGGAAGCCAAGGCCCGAAAAGCCTGAAATCCCGTTGAAAGCGAATCCCTATGGCTGTTATCGGCAATACCCTGCCCACCCTTGTGGATTGGGCGAATCATTTGGACCCCAATGGCGCGTATGCCGCGACCGTGGAGGGCCTGCGGAAAGAGAACGAGATCCTGGACGATATGGTTTTCATCGAGGGCAACCTGCCCACCGGGCATGAAACCACCTATCGCACCGAACTGCCGGAAATCGAGCTTGTCGGCTACAACGAGGGTGTGACCCCTTCGAAATCCGCCAAGGGCAAGATCCGGGAGACGTGCGCCACCCTCATGGGTTTTTCCGAGGTGGACAAGCGCCTGGCCGATCTCGCCAGCAAGAAGGCGGAGTTCTTGGCGTCGGAGGACGAGGGGTTTGTGCAGTCGTTCAACGACCGCATGGCAGCGATCCTGATGCACGGGAACGCGCAGAACCCGAAGTCCATCGACGGACTGTTGACACGGTATAGTCCCGCGTATCCGTTCCGCCCGGACGACACCTACCTGAAAAAAGAGGTGCAGGAACACATCATCGATGCCGGCGGCAGCGGCGACCGTTGCGCCAGCGTGCTGCTTGTCGGGTGGGGCAAGGACACCGTGACCGGCATGTTCCCCAAGGGCAGCAAGGCCGGTTTCAACAAGGTGGAAATGGGCCTGCAGACCATCACCGGCGAGAACGGAAAGAAATTCGTCGGCTACCAGACGCAATATTTCTGGGACTTCGGCCTGGTGGTGCGCGATCCGCGCTTCATTGTCCGCGTGATGAACATCGACACCGAGCAGTTGACCAAGGACGCCAAGAGCGGGGCCGATTTGCTGGATCTTCTGGTTGTTGCCACCGAGACGATCCAAAGTCTGTCCAGTTGCCGACCGGTGTTCTACTGTTCGCGGCCTATGCGGACCTGGATGCGCCGGCAATTCATGAACAAGGCCAACCTGCTCCTCAACCTGGACACCATCGCCGGTCGCCAAGTGTTGACCTTCGATGGTATCCCCGTTCGCCGCGTTGACGCGATGAACAAGCCGGAGGTGGCGGAGTAGTCCGCCGGCCACCGTTCCACAACCCATAACCACTTCGACCATAGGAAGCAATAAACCCATGATGACCGACAAGCAACTGTGTTTTTCCGAGGATCAGGCCCTCGCCAGCGGGGCGGAATCGGAGAACGTTCTCGACATTGGCCCCGGCGATCTCGGCCTGGGCAACAACATAAGCCTGTTCGCCAGCGTGAAGGGCGCGCCGGCGTCGGACCTGGAAGTCGTGATCATGACTTCCGGCACGGCAGACAAAAGCGACCCGCAGAAGGTCGCCGCGTACCACGCCACGGCGGCGGACATGCTGGCCGGGGGCAAGGTGATCGACGCCCGTGTCCCGACCGGTTGCCGTCGCTATCTATGGCTTGAGTACAACGGCGTCACCGGCGGCACCGTATTTGCCGGCCTGGCAAAAGACGTTTAACCCCCTGACGCCACCCAGCAGAGAAAGGCACATCATGGCGGAAGCCAAACCCAAGAAAGCCCGTGCGTCGAAATCCGCGCCCGCGCAGGCGGTGGACGTATTCGCGGAGGGCAACCAGCCCGTCGCGGCATCGCACGGGGACGCGGCTGTCGTGCAGCCGACCACCGAACCGGCCACCACCACCGTGGCCGACGCCGCATCGCCGACGGAGGACGAGGCACCTTTTAAAGCGATGGTCCACGAAATGGGTCTGTACTCGGATCCGGACCCGGTGGAACAGGAAAGCGGCGCCGTGCCGGATGATCCAGTTGTTACGGAGGCGGAGTTGTCGCCCACCCCGCGCCCGGCACCGCCCCAGCCTCCGGCATCACCGCCCGAGCCGGCCACCCGACCGGCAAAGGCAAAACGTTACCGGTGCGTGGAAGCGTGCCGTTTTCGCAATCAATCCTGGGAGGTAGGCGACATCCTACCCCCGACCAGTGCCAAGACGGCGATCCCTTCGTTTTTTGAAGCCGTCGAATAATACGAACATCTCCTCCCACGTCCGCCGCCCCCTCCGGCATTGGGGCCGGATCCAGGGCGGCGGCGTGGCTTTTATGGAGTTATCCCCATGGCGGCAAAGCTGGACATCATCAACCTGGCCCTGTCGCGGTCGGGCGCGGCCCGGATCGATTCTTTGGACGAGGCATCGAAAAGCGGACGCACGGCCCGTCTGTCCTGGGACACGGCCCGCGATGCGACGTTGCGCGGCCATGAGTGGGGTTTCGCCGCCAGGCGGGAGCGCCTGGCCTTGCTTGAAGACAAACCGGTGGGCGGGCGCTACGCCTACGCCATGCCGCCGGATTACATAGTGATCCGCCGCGTCCATGCCACACCCGAGGCGGCGGCGGAGGATCCCGGCATTCCCTTTGTCATGCGTCAGGTGTCTGGGCGCATGGCGATCATTTGCGATGCGGCGGGCGCGGTGGCGGACTATACCGCCCGCGTCGATAACTGCGAATTGTTCGACGACATATTCACGGACGCCCTGGCCTGGCGGCTGGCCAGCGACTTCGCCATGGCACTGAAATCCGACGTGGACAGCGCGGGCGCCGCCATCCAACTGGCGGATCGACTGACCGCACAGGCGTCCACCGCCAACGCGCGGGAACGACACCAGGACGAGGACGGAATCAGCAGCTTTGAAAGGGCGCGGTGGGCCTAATGGCGAAAACCGACCTATCGCAATTGAGTTTCAACGGCGGCGAACTGGCCCCGGCGCTGTACGGGCGATACGATCTGGCGAGGTATGCCACCGGCGTGGCGCTGGCAGAAAATATCGTCATGCGGCCCCACGGCGGCGGGTATAAACGGGTGGGGACGTCCTGCATTACCGAGGCGCTGGACGACGACAAACCGATTAAACTAATTCCCTTCCGCTTTTCCGTGGTGCAATCCTATATGCTGGAGTTCGGCGACCGGAAGATGCGGATCATCAAAGACGACGCCCTGGTGGCGTACCCGCCCGGCCACGAGCGCGAGCATGAAACGGTGGTCGTGGAGCCGCCGTGCGCCGCCCAGGATCTGGCGCGGTTGCGGTATTGC
>JAJBSZ010000436.1:0-3046 GCA_020861125.1 Planctomycetota bacterium
TCCTGTACCTGGGCATGACTCCGGTGGTGGTGTTCCAGCGTCTTACCGCCGGCATGAACATCTTCAGCCTCATGGCGGTGCCGTTTTTCATCTATGCCGGCGAGCTCATTCTCCGCGGCGGCATTGCCGACAAACTGATCCGCCTGGCCAGCGCCCTGGTGGGGCATGTGCGCGGCGGTCTGGGAGTTGTCAACGTCGCCACCAGCATATTTCTGGGCGGCGTCTCCGGTTCAGCCATCGCCGACGCCTCGGCCGTGGGTTCCATCATGATTCCGCAGATGCAGGCGCGCGGGTATCCGGTGGAATACTCGGTCAGTGTCACCGTCACGTCGGCGGTGATCTCCCTGATCCTTCCCCCCAGCCACAATATGATCATCTATTCCAACGCCGCCGGCGGCATGATTTCCATCGCCGATCTGTTTACCGCCGGCATCCTGCCGGGGGTTTTGCTCGCGGTACTCCTTATGGCGACCGCTGCCATTGTAGCCCGGTTCCGGGGATATCCAGCCGAAAAATTCCCCGGTGCGGCGCAGTTGGCCCGCATCGCGGCGGTGGCATTCCCCGGTCTCCTGCTCGTCGGCATCATCATCGGCGGCGTCCGTTCCGGCATCTTCACCGCCACCGAGAGCTCGGTGATCGCCGTGGCCTACGCCTTCTTCGTCACCCTGGTGGTGTACCGCTCCCTGGGCTGGAACGAATTCCTCCAGGCAACCGCCGGAGCCGTCCGCACCACCGCCATGGTGTTGATGCTCATCGGCGGCGCCGCCTCCTTCGGCTGGTTTATGGCGCTGTTCGAGGTGCCCCGGCTGTTGATCGCCTTCATGCACGGGATCAGCGACAACCCCTACGTCATTTACCTGTTGATCAACATGATCCTACTGTTTCTCGGTTGTTTCATGGACATGTCGCCGCTGATCATCATCTGCACGCCCATTTTTCTGCCCGTGGTCACCGCCTACGGCATGGATCCGGTGCACTTCGGGATGGTCCTGATCCTCAACCTGGGCATCGGCATCTGTACGCCGCCGGTGGGGACGGTGCTGTTTGTCGGCTGCGCCATCGGCAAGATCCCCGTCACACATGTGGTCCGCTCCATCTGGCCGTTTTATACCGCCGGTTTTCTGGCGTTGATGCTGGTGACCTATGTCCCGGCGATTTCCCTGGCGTTTGTCCGGTAAACGGACAGTGTCCGGTCCGTCCGCGGCGGCGAGCGGGTGCGGGCCATTTCCACTTTGTACTCGCCGCCCATTTTGGAAAGGGTTTTCCCATGATCATCGCCCAACTTCGCTACGCGCCCCGTTACTATGGCGTTCATCCCCGCATCCAGGCCGCCTGTGAATTTCTGATGCAGGAAGAACTGATTCGGCCGCCGGCCGCGGTGGAGATCGACGGCCGCAACATCGTCGCCCTATTCCAGGAATACGAAACCCAACCCGCCGACGTGGCGCCGTGGGAAACCCACGACTACCACTTCGACGTCCAGTACCTGCCGGCCGGCGAGGAATGCGTCGGCTATGCCAAACGCCAGAACGTGGTGCCGACCCAGCCCTACAACGCCAAGGACGATTACGATCTCATCCAGCCGGTCAAGGGCGATTACGTCACGCTGAAAGAGGATTATTTCGCCATCTTTTTCCCGGAAGACGCCCATCAACCGCGAGTGCTGTGCGGCCATAGCATGCCGGTGAAAAAGATTTGCATCAAAGTTTTGATCTAAGACCCGCCGGGGAATTGCCCGCCCAGCCGGCGGTACGGCGTCAACGGACCCCCACGATAGAGACAGTGGCACACGGGATGCGGGCGGGCACGGGCCGGCCGGCGTCCCGTACCTATGTAAAACCATAAAAGAAAATGGAGGTGACCATGCGTACTCCCCCTTTGTCCGTGGCCATGGCCGATACCGTCCTCAGCCGGTACGCCGATCTGCCTCCGGCCTGGTCCCATGAATACGGCGCGTTGTTCCTCGGCCTGCTGGCGGTATGGCGGCGAACGGGGGAGGCGCGGTATTTCGACTACCTGCGGCGGCATATCGACGCGGTGGTGGACGCGGAGGGCAACATCGCCGACTACCAGCCGGAGAAATACCGTCTGGACGACCTCGTGAGCGGCCGCCTGCTGCTGCCGCTGCTGGATGCCACCGGTGACGAACGCTATCGCCGGGCGGCGGCCCATCTCCGGCGGCAGCTGGACCGCCATCCCCGCACCGACGACGGCGGCTTCTGGCACAACGGTGGTCTGGAAGGGCAGATGCTCCTGGACGGCATCTATATGGGCGCGCCGTTTTATGCCGAATACGCCCTCCGCTTCGAAGACGCGTCGGCGCTGGACGACGCCGTGCGCCAACCGCTCCTGGTGGTGGCGCACAGCCGGGACGCGGCCAGCGGGCTGTACTACCACGGCTGGGACGAGGTCCGGACGCAACCCTGGGCCGATCCCGCCAGCGGCTGCTCACCGAGCTTCTGGGGCCGGGCGACGGGCTGGTACGCGATGGCTCTGGTGGATCTCCTGAGCATCGTGCCCCGCAGCCATCCCCGCTGGCCGGAACTCCTCGCCGCCTACCGGGACCTGATGCGCGCTCTCGTGGCGGTGCAGGATCCGGAAAGCGGCCTGTGGTGGCATGTCCTGGATCAGGGCGACCGCCAGGGCAATTACCTGGAGGCATCCGCATCGTTCATGATCCTCTATGCCCTGGCACGTGGCGTCGAAGGAGGTTTCCTTGATCAGGCTGGCCCGGAGCGGGCGGCGGTGGATCGCGCCTGGACCGGCGCAACGGCAAGGTTACTGCGGGAGGATGACCACGGCCTGACGGTGCGGCAGGTGTGCAAGACCGCCGGCCTCGGCGGCAAGCCGGAGCGGGACGGTTCGTTCGCCTACTACTGCAGCGAGCCGGTGGTTGAGAATGATTACAAGGGCATCGCCGGAGTACTGCTGGCGGCGTCGGTCTGCGACTACGGGCTACCGAATAATGCGAAATGAAGAATGCGTAATGAGGAATGCGTAATGAGGAATGCGTAATGAGGAATGCGTAATGAGGAATGCGTAATGA
>JAJBSZ010000436.1:3146-4502 GCA_020861125.1 Planctomycetota bacterium
GGAATGCGTGGCTTGGGTCCAAGAGTACGCATTCCTTATCCGTACTGCCCGCGTTCATTCACCGACGCCAGAATTCCGGGAAGCACAGCACCAGGAGGGTGAACAGTTCCAGCCGGCCCAGCAGCATATCGAAGCTCAGCACCCATTTGGCGAAGGCGGGAAGATGGGCGAAATTGTTGGCGGGGCCGATACTGCCGAAGCCGGGTCCGACATTGCCGAGGCAGGTCAGGGCGGCCGATCCCGAGGTGGCGATATCGACCCCGGTAGCCGCCACCAGAAGGGTCGACAGGGACCAGATGAGGAAAAACAGGGTGACGAAACTCACGCAGCCGTTGATCACGTTCCAGGGCAGGGTGGCGTGGTTGAACTTGATCAGCCGCACCGCCCGAGGATGCACCAGGCGGAAGACCTCGTAATAGAGCAATTTTCCCAGCACCAGCACCCGCATGCATTTAACACCGCCGGAGGTAGATCCGGCGCAGCCGCCCATGATCATCAGCAGGACGATGACGAATTGGGACAGGGGGATCCAGGTCTCGTAATCCGCTGTGGAAAACCCGGTGGTGGTGGCGATGGAGACCACCTGAAACACCGCCTGGCGGATCGCCTCCTCCGTACCCATGCCGCCGAGCAGCAGCGGCAGGAACACCAGGAACGACGCGCCCACGGTGATCTTGACGTAGAAACGGAACTCCTCGTCCCGAACGGACGGGCCGATGACGCCCCGCAGGAGGTTGAAGTGTAGGACGAAATTGACCCCGGCCAGAAACATGAACACGATGCAGACCCACTGGCTATAAGGGCTGAAGGCGCCCAGCGACCCGTTGCGGGTGGAGAAGCCGCCGGTGGCGACGCTGGCAAAGGCGTGGGCGAGGGCTTCGAACAGGTTCATGTCACCGGCCCAGAGGAAGCCGACCTCCAGCAGGGTCATGAGAATATATACCTTCCAGAGGATAGCGGCGGTGTCCTTGAGCCGTGGCGTCAGGCGGTCGGGGGTGGGACCGGGGACCTCGGCCTTATACAGCTGCATGCCGCCGACCCCGAGATAGGGCAAAATGGCCAGGGACAGCACGATAATTCCCATGCCGCCCAGCCAGTGGGTCATGCCGCGCCAAAGGAGGAGACCCGGCGCTACCGCCTCGATATCCGCCAGGACCGAAGAGCCGGTGGTGGAAAAGCCGGAGAATGATTCGAAGACCGCATCGGAAAAGGTGGGAAAGGTACCGGCGAACACATACGGGAGGGCGCCGAGAAAACAGGCCGCCAGCCAGCCGCCGGCCACCGTCGCTACGCCCTCGCGATGGCTGAGGGCGGTGAGGCGCGAGAATTGGCCGCGGAAAAGGTAGAGGAAAAAAC
>JAJBSZ010000430.1 GCA_020861125.1 Planctomycetota bacterium
CTTATTTCCTTTGTGGTATAAAAACCAAAAACGGCGGCCGGATCCGACGTCACCATTTCCCTACCACCGGCCTCCGTCGCCATTGCCGGTACGTTTCTTCTCCAATTTTTTGCGGGTTTCTCGGAGCAATTCCAGGGCGCTTTCACGTTCCTCCTCGCTCACCGGCACCCGCCACGCCGGCGGTTCGCGCTCCGGGCCCGCCACCGCCGTCTTGACCGGCAGGTAGGTGGTGAAGTTACGAGCCACCCCCTTGAGGGTCTGATTGGGCAGCCTGGGGTCGGCCAGACCGGTCCGGATCACCACCGGCAGGTCGGCCTCGTCCAAATCGCCGGCATCGATGGCTTCCGCCAGCCGGCGAGCCCCCTCGCGGGTGTTTCCGTCCGCGCCCGTACAGCCGGTCACGACGCGATAGACGGCCAGGACCCGCCCAGGGGTCCCCGAGTCCGGAGTGGCTGCTGCGCGGGCATACATGGGGGTTTCTTGAAATTCTTTCCCTTCTTGTTTACTGGTTGGTGGCTGGTTTGAACCTGGTGGCACCCTGGTGTTTTCCTGGTTGGTCGGCTGGTTCTCACCCTCGCTGCGGCCCTGGTACCGCTGCCATTTCACAATGGTCAGCATGGATCCGAGGCTGGTGGTTTTTCTGGGGCCGGAGCTGGTTCCCTTCTGGAAAAGGAGGGGGGCGACGCGAATGGTGCCCATAGCCTCCAGAGTCTTCACACACGTTCTGACCTCCTGTTCGGTGAGACCAGTTTCCGCGGCTGCTTTTACGCGACCGAAGACGAACTGGCCGGGCGATAACCCCACCTCGACATGGCCGACAAAGGTTTTGACGGATGAATGTGAAGCCTTCAATAGGCACCAGATCCAAAAGTGGTTGACCTTGGGTCTCTTCATGATCGCGGCGTCAAGAAGACGCCGATGAACTTTGACCCAGCCTTCGGCCATACCCTGCTCCTTCCCGCGACCACCCACGCGAACGCCCCCGCACCTGCCGTGCTGCACCGGTGCGGAGCCAGGCCCCGCCTCCATACGGTATCAAAGAAAAGGGAAAACTGCCGGAAAGCGAACCCGTCTCGGCGGCTTCTCGACCGACAGACGAAACCGGGAAGGCGGGGCAGGAAACGCCCGGGGGAATCAACCGCATCAGTTCGATCAGGCCTGTCTCATCAGCGCCGGCTGCCTGATTTCCGGCGGACACTCCGGACCGGCTGGGGGATCGCCATGGGGGACATGGCGGAGGCGGGGGCCGGAGCGTTTCGACTAGCCCGCACTCTGGTGGTCGTGCAGCCGGGCGGTCAGCCGGGAAATGCGCGTCTGGCGTTCGAAATTCTCCCGCATCCACTGTCGGACCAGGATAAGATCATAGGTATAGTGGCCGCCCTCCGTCGCCAGGACAGAGCCAGTGGGCAAGCGCCCCTCACGCGCCAATCGTTTGAGATACTTGGTGGTGACCCCCAGCTCGCGCGCGACCACCCCGGGCCGTACGTACATGTCTGCTCCTTTCAGCACTGGACCACCATGGGTTCGGCGCTGGTGGTCGAGAACCACGTCGATCCTGTTTTTCAACCGAGGTATTGCAACCGCCGGTAACTCTCCGGCGAGTGACTGTTCACGTGACAATATGGCGTTTTCAGGCGGTAGGATGGTTGGCGGCTAGACGTATGCCCCGGCGGCGATAGTATTCCACGACAGACGGCCAATAGATGACGTTGCAGTCGGCAACCTTGAAGGAGGTGATCCGGTTCCGCGCGATCAGGCCACGGATGGCCCGTCCCGAAACGCCCACTCGTGCCGCGGCGGTCTCCACCGAGACCAGATGGGGGATGAGGGCAAAGAGATCGGCCGCTGGCCACTGGTCTGTCTTCGGCCCCGCTGCCGCCATCGCTGTGGCCATGGTTACCCCTTTGATGGTTGACGGATACCGGCGGCGAGGTATGATGGAGGATGTTCCAATACCGGAAGAGTGCAGGCAGATGCAATACCTGACGTTCTCTTGCACGAAATCGCAATTTCCTGACCCCTACCAGGAGCGAACGCCGCCGAATTGTTGTTTTTTACATCCGGAAACCTATCCTGGCCGAGTGCGGTCACCACCCACTACTGCCCGGGGACGGCCCGGCCCGGTGTCAACCGAAACCTCGCCCGTGGCAGGCGTAGCGCGCACCAGGTTCCTTGCCTGGGGATTGTGGTCCCCGAGAACGAGCTCGACCGTCGGTCCCGCCTGGATTGTACCGGAATAGGCGGAAAAGAGAGGTTTGGTGAAATACTTGCACCACAGTCATCCAGCCCTCTACCGATGCTGGAATAATAACGCACGCCTACCATCCGTTTTTACGTCGGTATGGCCGTCCAAACGTAGACGGTACAAATGAGATGGGCAACCCGCGAATATTAATGTGGAGGACGTCCGTAAAGAGTATCGTCCTCAACGGTTCACCCGCTGTAATTTAAGTCAATATATTTATTTAGGTTAACTAATCACGTTAACCATAAACAACTTCACCGGTATTCCGGTCGCAGTGCGTCCTTTCGCTACGCCTGCCGGGTAAATTCACACCGGAAATCTCGCCGCCGACTGTGCTCGGTGAAGGGAGGCCCATCGCCCGGGATACGTATGGCCACTGGCAAACTCTACAAACGGGGTGACAAGTGGTATATCGATATCCACACCGGCCGCAAGGTGGATGGCAAGTATGAACGCATCCAGCGGAAAGCCCGTGGCCGGACCAAAGCCGAAGCCCAGGCGGACCTGGACGAGCGGTTATTCCGAATCCGTAACCAATCGCGTGACGGCCGGGCGGTGGACAATCGCTTTCCTCTGGCGGAGGTATGCGACGGGTGGTGCCGCCATGTCCGCCTCCGGCAAAACACGCCCAAACTGGTGAACGGGTACGCCGTTCTGGTGCGGCGTATGGTGGAGTTTTTGGGGCCGGAGGTGGTTCTGGTTGCCGATATCACCCCCAGGCTGGCGGAAGAGGCGGTAGCCGCCATTGCCCAGGCCTATTCCACCAACACCGCCGGCAAGTGTCTGCAGAAGTTGAAAGCGGCGTTGGCCTATGCGGTGGACCAGGGGTTGATCGCCAGTAATCCGCTGGCCGGCGTCAGAAAACCGAAACTCGTCCGGAAAAAATTCCGCCGTGAATTGGCTCGGGATGAAGCCGCCGCCCTGCTTCAGACTGCGCCGGAGCCCTGGCGCACCATCTGGCATTTTGCCCTCGCCACCGGCGTCCGGTCAGGCGAACTGTTGTCGCTCCGGCCGGCCGATATGGATCTGGATCGGCGCCAGGTACGGGTAGTGGCCCGAGCCGGGTTTGCCCCGAAAACGGCCGCCGGATCGCGAACCATACCCCTTGGAGAGGCGGTTACACGGGCCTGGCGGGATTTCCCGGCCGGCGACCCGGTGTTTTTCATGGTGGACGGACGGCCCATCCGACCGGAACGCCTGCTGGACCGGCTTCGCGCTGACCTGCGCCATGCCATGGAACGGGTGGCCCGGGAGCGGCTCAGTCGGGGAGAAGCCCTGCCCCCTGATGTGGTCTACGACCGTTAAAACGATAGGGTAACCGTGGACCTGCGGGCCGTGGACGTGCATTCCTTACGGTACACGTTCATTACCGAAATGATCGCCGCCGGCGCCGACGTCAAGACAGTACAGTATCTGGCCGGCCACAAAAGTATCCAGACGACCCTGGCCGTCTACGCCCAGGTGCGTGATGGAAACACGGACGACGCGATCCAACTCCTACCCTGGTGAGGCCGTTACATCGTCCAGCCCGAAATAAAGACCGAATCCACGGCCCCGCAACGGGACCCAACCGCCTGCCTCCCGACAACACCGTCACGAATTTGTCACGAAACTTTCGGCGAATTGGTTGAAAAGTGCCAATTGGACCACTTTCCGCCTACCCCACCATGACACCTAACCGACTTATATTCCATTAGTTACGACATTTATGCCATTTACGGCATGAACACCGTTATACTCGACTGGGGTTTTGTAAACCGCAGGTGGCCAGAGCGGATCCGGCTGCCAAGGAACAACGCACAACCCTGTCGCCGGACGCCGATCACCGGTACCCGGGTGGCTCGGGACAAAAACGGCGTCCATCCGATGATGGCCAGTGCCATAGCGAGAAATCTCCCAAAAATTTCTTTTTTCCGGCAAAAAAGAACTGGACTAAGGAAATTTATGGGATAGACTGACATCGGTATACCACCGTATACCATTTTCCTCTCCAATAATCCTGCAGCCGGCCGGCCAGGCCGCTTCCTGTGAACTCCCGCTCCAGCACGAAACCACGCACCGTGGTCCGCAGCAATGGCGTAGGGCTTTTTCCGCAAAGGATGACTACCATGCACCAGGACGTAAGGAAGTACGGTACCAAAGGCATGATGCAGGTGGATTACGAGGAACGGATCAATTTTGATCGCCTCCGCCGCGACCGGGTCGCGCAGCTCGAGCCGGCGATGGCATAGCCGGAGTTGAGTTGCGTGTTG
>JAJBSZ010000064.1 GCA_020861125.1 Planctomycetota bacterium
TCGATATCCAAAGAGGCGCCCGCCTCCGCCCCCAGCACCGACGGCGCGAACGGCCGGAAGCCTTCGCGGTATTTGATCTTCAGGTTCAGCCGCTTCTGCATGTCGGGGTTCCGGGGGTCGCCCAGAATGCTCCGGTTACCGAGGGCGCGGGGGCCGAATTCCATCCGCCCCTGGAACCAGCCCACCACATTGCCGGCGGCGATGAGGTCGGCGGTGACAGCGCAGAGTTCGCCGAAGTCGGCGAATTCCCGACGCGGCGCCCGGTGCCGGCGGACCAGGGAATCGATGTCCTTCCGGCCGAAGGCCGGGCCGAGATAGGCGCCCTGCATGGCGTCGGCGCCACCGTCCACCCGGCGCGGCGCTCCGAGCACCAGATGGTGCGCCGCCAGGGCGGCCCCGAGGGCGCCGCCGGCATCGCCGGACGCGGGCTGGATCCAGATATGGTCGAAGATCTTTTCCCGAAGCAGAACGCCGTTGGCGGAACAGTTGAGGGCGACGCCACCGGCCATCACCAGGTTGGCCGAACCGGTGAGTTCCCGGGCGGTCCGGGCCAGGCGGATCACAGCGGTCTCCGTCACCTCCTGGATGGCCAGGGCCATGTCCATGTATTCCTGGCTGATCTCCGATTCCGCCGGCCGGGGCGGAAGGCCGAACAGCCGCCGCCATTTCGTCTCGTCGTACATCCGAAGACCCGTGGCGTAGTCGAAATACGCCTGGTTCAGCAGCAGCGACCCGTCGGGCCGCAGGTCCACCAGCTCGTCGCTAATGGCCTTTTTCCAGGATTCGACCCGCTCACTCCCCTTGACGCCGTAGGGGGCGAGGCCCATCAATTTGTATTCGCCCGAATTCACCTTAAAGCCGCAGTAGCCGGTGAACGCGGCGTACAGCAGGCCGAGGGAATGGGGAAAATGCAGTTCCCGCAGCACGGTTATCTCGTTGCCCCGGCCATGGCCGATACTGGTGGTGGCCCATTCACCGACGCCATCCAGGGTCAGGATTGCCGCTTCCGTGAAGGGCGACGGGTAAAAAGCCGAGGCGGCGTGGGAAAGATGGTGTTCGGGAAACAGCAACGGCGGTGCTTTCCCGCCGAAGGCCGCCAGTTCCTTTTCCAGGGTGCCGCGGGTAAAGAGCTTCTCCCGGATCCAAACCGGCATGGCAGCGAGAAAACTCCGCAGACCGCGGGGCGCGAAGGCGTGGTACGTCTCCAGCAGCCGTTCGAACTTGAGAAACGGCTTGTCGTAAAACACCGCATAATCCACCCCGGACATATCCAGGGCCGCCTCACGGAGCACGTACTCCACCGCCCGCCGGGGAAAACCGGCGTCCTGCTTGACGCGGGTGAACCGCTCCTCCTGGGCAGCGGCGACGATCTCGCCGTCCACCAGCAGGGCGGCCGCGCTGTCATGATAGTAGGCGGATATTCCGAGGATCACTGCCATACCGTTCCCCTAACCCCGACGCCGGTGCCGCCGCTTGCGGACCGGCACCATACCCGATCCGCCGTGACCGGTAAGGCCTGGCGGCCGGGCGACTCCTAGAACATAGTCACGATTGCGATCGTGGTAATGTACACAATTTCCTCACCGTACCGTAGTTTGCAGAACTAGAAAATCGTATAGATGAACGGCGCCAGAGCCGATCCGCTGGCCAGAAACAACAACACGCCGAAAACCAGCATGACGATCAGTAACGGCAGGAGCCAGAATTTTTTTCGTGTCCTGAGAAAACCCCAGACATCGGCAAACAACTGCCGCATGGTACACCTCCCGGCGTCAATAGGGATGACGAAGATCGTCAGGCCCATAGGTATGGTTCCGTTGGACAAAGACCGATCCGTCGCCCTGCCGCCATTGCCGCAACGCCATGGCGTCCCGCCCCAGCAGCCGGCGCACCAGCCCCACGGGCAGCACCAACAGGAAAAACTGGCAGGCGAGGACGATGGACCCGACCACCACCCCGAGCACGTGGGCGAAGTTGAGCCAGAGATACGCAAAGGGACGGAACAGGCGGGGACTGGCCATATTCAGGACCAGGGCGACCACCGCCGCCCAAAGCCAGCCGCGGCCGCCGACCAGCAGCCCCAGGAGCAGGCAGATGAGCACCAGGGCCTGGCCGGAACCGGCCATGTCCCGGTCACTCAGGGTTGCATAGCGTTTCATGGGTGTTCCTTTGCTTCTCCGTCCTGCCCACCGCATCCGGGCGGCGACCCGACAACAGCCTATTACAACACATTTCCCCGGCCCCGGCAATCCGGGACCGGGGAAAACAAGAACTCATGCCGCGTTGTCAGCAGTCACTGAGCCGACCGGTTCCCGCAGCGGAGGCACCGCCGCCGGACGCCCGGACGCCAACCGAGGTTAGGAGATGGCGCCGGCTTCGACGTTTTGCTTCTTGCCATCCTTGACCTCGGTTACCATGGTTTCGATGGTCAGCAGCAGGGTGGCGATGGAAGCGGCGTTCTGCAACGCCAGCCGGGTCACCTTGGCGGGGTCGATGATGCCAAACTTGATCATGTCACCGTACTGGCCGGTGAGGGCGTTGTAGCCAAAGGTGTCCGACTTGTTTTCTTCAACCTCTGCCGCCACCACCGAGCCGTCGAGGCCGGAGTTTTCCGCCAGGGTCATGATCGGCGCGCGGATGGCCTTGGCCACGATGTCGATGCCGATCTTTTCGTCGCCCTTGGCCTTGGAGCGGAGGGCTTCCACCACGGGGGTGCAGCGGAGGAGCGCGACGCCGCCGCCGGGAACCACGCCTTCTTCCGCCGCGGCACGGCTGGCGTGCATGGCGTCTTCGACCCGGGCCTTCTTTTCCTTCATTTCCGCCTCGGTGGCGGCCCCGACCGAGACCACGGCAACACCGCCGGACAGCTTGGCCAGCCGTTCCTGCAGCTTTTCCCGATCGTAGTCGGAGGTGGTGGTGTCGATGCGGTGCTTGATCTGATCCACCCGGGCCTTGATATCCTTCTTGTCGCCCGCGCCTTCGACGATGGTGGTGTTGTCCTTGTCGACGGAGACGGAACTGGCACGGCCCAGTTGATCCAGAGTGACATTTTCCAGCTTGATGCCGAGATCCTCGGTGATGGCCTGGCCGCCGGTGAGGATGGCGATATCCTCGAGCATGGCCTTGCGGCGATCGCCGAAGCCGGGCGCCTTGACGGCACAGACGTTGAGGGTGCCGCGGAGGCGGTTGATCACCAGGGCAGCCAGACACTCGGTTTCCACCTCTTCCGAGATAATGAGGAGCGGCTTGCCGGTGGAGGCGGCCTGCTCGAGAATGGGCAGGAATTCCCGCAGATTGGAGATCTTCTTCTCGTAGATGAGGATGTAGGGGTCCTTCATCTCGCAGGTCATGTTGCCCGGATTGGTGATGAAGTAGGGGCTCTGGAAGCCCTTGTCGAACCGCATGCCTTCCACCAGATCCACGGTGGTCTCGGTGGTCTTGCCTTCCTCCACCTGCACCACGCCGTCGGCGCCGACCTTGTCCATGGCCTGGGCGATGATGTCGCCGATGACTTTATCGTTGTTGGCGGAAATGGCGGCCACGGAAGCGATGTCCTGGACCTTCTTGCAGGGCTTGGCCATGGTTTTCAGGTTGTCGACGATGCCGTCCACGGCCATTTCCACGCCGCGCTTCACCGCCATGGCGTCGGCGCCGGAGGCGACGGCCTTGAGGCCGGCGGTGAAGATGGCTTCGGCGAGGATGCTGGCGGTGGTGGTGCCGTCGCCGGAGATGTCGCCGGTCTTGTTGGCCACTTCCTTGATGAGCTGGGCGCCCATGTTTTCAAACGGGTCCTCGAGCTTGATCTCCTTGGCGACGGTGACGCCGTCCTTGGTCAGACCCGGATTGCCGAAACCCTTTTCGTAGATGACGTTGTGGCCGGTGGGTCCGAGGGTGGACTTCACCGCCTTGACCAGTTGGTTGACGCCGGACAGAATCTTCTGCCGCGCCTCCTGGCCGTAAACGAGTTGTTTAGCGGGCATAGCTATGCTCCTTGAAGCGTTGATTCAAAATGTTCGCCGCCGCGGCCCGGGAACCGGCTGTTCCGCCGCGACGCCCACACCAGGGGTGGCCGTTACAACTTGGCGAGGATGTCGTTCTCGCGCATGATCAGAAGTTCGACACCATCCACCTTCACCTCGGTGCCGGAATATTTCCCGAAGAGCACCGTGTCGCCCGTGGCCACATCGGGAGTGGCGCGGTTGCCGGAATCGAGAAGCTTGCCCGGTCCCACGGCCACGACCTGGCCGCGCTGCGGTTTTTCCTTGGCGTTGTCGGGGAGAATGATGCCGCCGGCGGTCTTTTCCTCGGCCTCGAGGCGCTTGACCACCACCCGGTCGTCAAGGGGCTGCAACTTGGCGCCGGCAGCGGCGCACCCGCATCCGCATTCCTTCTTCTCAGTCTTCTTGGACATCGCGTACTCTCCTGTTAATGATATATTAAAGAAAAATTCTAGTAATCCATATCGTCGTGGTTGCCGCAGGCACCGCCG
>JAJBSZ010000439.1:0-3082 GCA_020861125.1 Planctomycetota bacterium
GCAGACGGAACACCAGGCCGCCTCGCAAAAGGCCGCGTCCATGGAAAGCGAATTCGCCGACTTCCAGAAATCCGCCGAGGAATTGATGAACAGCGTCCGCACTATCGTCAAGGAGGCCCTCCAGGCCTATAACCAGACCAACGCGTCGATTTACCGCAATATGTGACGGGAAGGGACCGCTCTTATGCTCTCAGCCGAACAGGCGATCGCCGTCCTGACCCACGAACTGGGTGAACCGTCGGTGGCGAACGGTGCGGTGGGCGAGTACCTTTTCGATCTCGATGGCCCCTTCCCGCTCGGCGTCTACCGTCTGCCAGACGGGTCCGGCCTCGTCGCCTGGTCGGCGGTGGCCGAGGCCCGGCCGGGCGAGACGGCCGGGGAAGCGGAGGCGCGGGCCGCCTCTTTCCTCCGGGCGCACCTCGGCCGCCTCCGTCCTGCCGGGGCGGTAACGGCAACCCGCAGCCCGGAGGGAACGGATATCCTGTATATCCGCGCCGTTCCCGCGACCGAGGAGGAATGGCTGCGCGCGGTAGAACACCTGCTGAACGAAACGGATGCGATGCGGGCGATCCTTTCCGCCGCCGGCGGACAGCGCGGCGGTTCCACGCCGGCCGCCGCCTCCTTATTTTCGGGCCGGAGCGGTCTGCTGGGTGGAGGGTCACCGACGCACTGACGGGAAACAACGGAGGAATCCATGGCGGTTCAGTTGAAAGAGGAGCGGCCCGGTAAAGGGGTCGTGGTTTTGTATGTGGGCGGCCGCCGGGACGCGGCCGCGGTGAGCGATTTCGAGGCAGAAGTCCTGCCGCCGGCGGCGGAAGACACCGTCACCCGCCTGGTGCTGGCCGGGGCCGATCTCGAATACGTGGCCAGCGCCGGGCTGCGGGTGCTGGTGAAGGTGGTGAAAGCCATGTCCGGCCGCAAGGCCCGACTCTATGCGGCCGAATGGCGGCCGGAAACGCTGGCGGTGTTGAAGATGACCGGCTTTCTTTCCTTCCTCGACGTCAAGGCCACGGTGGCCGAATGCCTCGCCTGACCGGCGGCAACCTCCGGGAAAGGTCCGCCATGCCCAATTCCCTGGCAACGGGACGGGACGGGAACAGGTTCCGTTTCACCCTGACCCTCACCACCCCGGCCGATGCGCCCGCGGACGCGGCGCGGCTGTCCGAGGCCATCGCCCCGTTTCTCGCGGAGGGCAACCTGCCGACCGCCGCCGCCTACGCCATCCATACCGGACTGGAAGAACTGATCACCAACCTGGGAAAATTCGGCCGATCCCCCGCTGCGGCTGACCCGGCGGCGTTGGTAGTGGACGGCCTGGTGGTGGTGGATGCCACGGGCGTTGAACTCCAGCTGCGCGACAACGGGCGGCCTTTCGACCCGACGCGACAGCCGCCGCCGGTTCTGGCCGAGGATCCGGAGAGTCTCGCTCCCGGCGGCCTGGGACTGCACATGCTGCGCACGATGTTCACCGCCTGCGAGTATTCCCGCCACGGCGAACACAATCTGAGCTGCTGGCGGCTGGAAGCGCCGGCCGGGCGGTAGGATTTACGAATTCCCTTCCGGCAGGGAGGCCGGTCGTGCCGGCGGCGGTTTTTTCGCGGAAAATCGACAAGGCGGTATGGTCTTCATACCTTGCAAAAAACCACCTGGCATATTTTGGGTCGAACGCAAATTCGCAACCTACGGCCTTAGCCGCCGTCACCGTCCCGCCGCAGGCAGACCATGGTGATGTCGTCCGAAGCCGGCGCGCCGGCCACGTGCCGCGTCACCGCCTCCCGCACTCGCGCCAGCATCGTATCCGGATCCGCATTCCGCCATTCCGCCAGGACCGCCGTCAGGGCTGCCTCACCGAATTCCTTGTTGTCGCCGTTCATGGCTTCGGTCACCCCGTCGGTGTGGAGAAACAGCGTTTCGCCCGGCCGGAGCACGGTGCGTCCGCCCATAAAAACCGCCGGCTCGAACACCCCCACCAGCGGTCCGGCCCCGTCCTCCAGGCGGCGGACGCCCGCCGCCGACACGATGTGCGGCGGGTTGTGCCCACCGTTGGCGTAGCGCAGTTCGCCGCTCCGCAGATCCAGCACCGCCAGAAACAGAGTGACGAACATATCGTTCGTGTTGTCGCGGGCGAGTCCGCTGTTGATCCGTGCCAGCATCGCCTCCGGCTCTTCCGCGCGCTCGGCGCCCGCGCGCAGCAGGATCATGGTCATGCTCATGAAGAGCGCTGCCGGCACCCCTTTGTCGGAAACGTCACCGATGGCGACGAACAGCCGATCGGTATCCAGCAGGAAGAAGTCATAGAGATCGCCGCCCACCTCCCGGGCGGGAACCAGTTCCGCCGCCAGCCGGAACCGTCCGCCCGCCGCGTCCGCCTGAATGGGGGCGGGCAGGAATCCCATTTGGATACGCGTCGCCGCCTGCAGTTCGCCTTCCATACGTTCGCGTTGGCCGGTGGTGGCCACCAGCTCCCGCACCCGTTCCCGAAGGGCGCCGTCCATGAAGGCGAGCGCCCGGGCCAGTTCGCCGATTTCATCCCGGTCGGGTCGCTTCTCCAGCCGGGCCAGCACCGCGTTCCCGCCCGCCGCCCGCAGGAAGTCGGTGCCCGGCACATCGCGGGCGAAGGCGGCTAGATGCGCCAGAGGTTCCGTAAGCTTGCCGACCAGAAGCGCCGCCAGCAGGGTTAGCCCGGCGGCCAGGGCCAGGATAACCAGCGACAGCACCATCGACACCCGCCGGCCAGTATCCTCGATCTCGTCGACGAAGCCCACGCCGATAACGTACCAGCCGAGGGCGCGGACCTGGCGGACAAAGACGATGGCGCGGCGGCCGTCGCCCAGCCAGGGCGCCGCGGCCGCGAAGGCGTGCTCCGGCGCGGCGGCGGCAGCCCACACATCGTCCTGGAGCCGGCGGCCGCTGACCGGATTAACCGCCGTCAGGTCCGGCTCCCGCACCAGGCCGGGCGGCCGGATGACCACGCCGCCGGCGGCATCGACAGCCATGAGGAAGCCGGAATCGCCCAAGCGCACGGCGGCGAAGGTGGCGGCCAGCGTCGCCTCGGCGGCGGCGCGCTCCCGCCGTTCCGCTG
>JAJBSZ010000439.1:3092-4489 GCA_020861125.1 Planctomycetota bacterium
CGATATCGGTCCAGAGACCGATCAGCAGGTCCCGGTCAGCGAGATAGACGTGGTGGCCGAACAGGCTTTTCTGGCCGGATGCGGGCGACTCGTGCCGGACCAACGCTGTCGCCGGCAGTCCGTCGCGGGCCAGGCGGAGCATGGTCTCGCCCACGCGGCGGCCCTTGATGTCCAGGGCGGTGTAGGGATTGAAGCCTGCCGGGAAATCGCCGTGGCGGAACACCACCCGCAGCCCGGCGTCGGCCGCGAGAATGGACGATCCGGCCGCCAGCGCCATCTGGTCCAGGGCGGCAAAGAGATCGGTGTCCCCGGCGGCGATGGCGCGGATGGTTCTTTCCCGGAGGCGGTTCTCTTCCTGCAGGCGCATAGCGCGATCGACCTTGCGCTGGAACAGAGCCTTCCACTGGTCGGCGGCACCGGCGGCCGACAGGGCGACGGCATTGGCGCTGTTTTCCCGCAGTTTTTCTGAAATTGCCTCCCGGACGCTCCAGGAGGTGAACACCCCCGTACCCACCGCCAACAGGCCCAGGGAGGAAAACACCAGGAGGATAATCTTGCCGCGCGTGGAAAGGTTCATTCGTCCGCCCATTTCCAATCCGGCACCAGGGATTCCAGCCGCAGGCCGTCCGGCAGGTAGCGTCCGTACAGGGCCTGGCATTCCTCGGCCTCGGCCACCAGGCCGCCCCGCGTCTGGAAGGTGGCGAAGTCCCCGGCGTCCGGCTGGGGATAATAACGCCCCGCCGCCGCCGGCTGCGGCCGCCCAAGCACGGGTCCGGCGATCAGCGCCGGCGCCAGGGAAAGGAACAGCGCCACGCCGGCGGCGTAGGTGTCCAGGAGAGTCCGAACCAGGGTGGCGGACGGGTCCAGGGGCCGCCAGGCGGTGCCGACAATATCGCCGGTGTCGACCTTTTCCGCAAGGCAATGCAGCGAACAGCCGATCCGCTCCTCCTGGTTGAGCGCCGCCCAGAAGGAACAGAACGGACCGCGATAGTGCGGCACCGCCCCGGAATGCAGGTTGTACGCGCCTGACGGCACCCCTTGGAACACCTGCCGACTGACGATGAAATCATGGCGGCAGCAAAGGATCACGTCCGGCCGAAAGTGGGCGGCGGCCCGTTCAGTGGCGGCGCGGGCGGCGCCGACCTCGCCGCCCAGCGGGATCACCGGCACGGCGTAGTGCCGGCCCAGCCCGGCGAAGGTCAGCCATTCGCCCTGGCCGTCCCGGCCGCGTTCGTCCAGGGCCGGAAACAGCCGTTCCACCAGCAGGTCGCGGGTATAGTGCATGAAGCGATCCGTGGCGGCGAAACCGCGTTCATTCGGAAAGATCCGGTCCGATAACCCCACGGCGATGTCGTGGTCCCGGGCCAAAGCCGGCAGCAGCCGGTTGAGAATGACGC
>JAJBSZ010000188.1 GCA_020861125.1 Planctomycetota bacterium
CTTCTGGGCCATGAACGTGTCCTTTCTCTTGCGTGCGAAGGGACCTGAAAGCATTAGCCTAGTCAGCGCGCCGGTATAGGGCCGGCGCCACGTAGTCGTAGCCGTGGTGGCCGCCCACCAGCGATTCCGAATGCCCGATAAACAGGTAGCCACCCGGAACCAGCCAGTCATGGAGCCGCCGCAGCAGCCGCAGACGGATGGCGCGGCTGAAATAGATCATGACGTTCCGGCAAAAAATAATATCGAACGGCTGGCGAAACGGATAGCGGTCGTTCATCAGGTTGAGACGCCGAAAGGTGACTTCGCTCCGGAATTCCGGCTTCACCTCAAACGTGGCGGCGTCAACGCGGTTGAAAAAACGACCGACCAGATCCCGCGGCACCGGCTCCAAACGCCCGGGATCGTAGCGGCCGGCACGGGCCGTGTCCAGGGCCTGGGCGGAAATGTCGGTGGCGAGCACCCCCGCCCGCCACAGACCGTAGTCGAATTGGAAATACCGAATCAGGGTGAAAAGAATGGTATATGCCTCCTCGCCGGTGGCGCAGGCGGCGCACCAGACCCGGAGGTCCCGGTTGCCGGTGGCGTTTTTTGCCTTCACCACCTCGGGCAGGACCCGTTCCTGCAGCAATTGAAAATGGGCGTCTTCCCGGTAGAAGGCGGTGTGGTTGGTGGAAATGCGGTTGGCCAGTTCCGAGATCAGCTCGCCGGTGGAATCGTTTTTGATCGCCTCAAGGCAGTCACGGTGGGTCTTGAAGCAGTACTTTTCCATCATTGGATGCATGCGGCCGGTCACCAGGGTGATCTTGTTTTCACCGATGCGGATGCCGAAGGTGGAGGAAATCAGGGCAGCCAGTTCCTCAAACTCCGGCCGCGGGATACTCTGGATACCAAGGCAGCCGAAGATTTCGGCGTTGTACATCACGACCGTGTCTTCCGGCTGGGCGGCCGGGGAAGTGCCGTCGGTACGGGCGGGACGCGGTGGCGTCGCGGGCGGCTGAAAAGGCGATTCGTCCATTGGCGTCATCCACACGTGCCGGCCCGAGCCCCGGTCCGGCAGTATTCCGGCATGGCGGCGGGGGCGGGATACCAGTTCTCCCAGTCCAGGTCCACCACCTTGGCCAGCATGCTCTCGCCCGTCCCGGTGTAGAACACCAGCTTGCGGGCGAAACGGCCGCCGGTGTCGGCACCAACGATAGGGACGCCCAGTTTCTCCAGGATCTCCCGGCCGATGGTGGCATTACGACGGCCCCGGCCCGGGTCGCAGCCGGGGGCGGCGGGGTTGTCGGCGCCGCCATAGAGATGGGTCTCCAGATGCCGGGGACACGACCCGGCAGCCCGGAACATCCGCACCAGACCAACCAGGGCGGGCGCGGCAAAGTCGGCGGTGGAACCGTAGCCCTGCCGGAAGGGATGGCTGTAGTGGCCGATGCCGCCGAAGCCCTGGACCCGATCGTAGATGGTCACCGCCACGCCGCTGGCGATGACGGTGCAGAGCCGGGTCGGCAGGCTGGGCAGACAGAGAAAGCCCGGGCCGAGATACAGGGTTCTGGTTATGGGCAATGGCATCGCGGCAGCTGAGTCCTTACGCGGGGTCCCGACCACCCGGAACCGCGGTCCCGCCCGGCGGCCCTCTCCCACCGGCGTCCACCCTTCCGGATTCCCCTCGCGGCACGGGCCAGTCCGGACCCGGCAATTATACGGGTCGGCGGTTTTTTTTCCAGACAAAGTTGCCATGCCAATACCCGGAACCTACTGGATCCCCGGCGGGAAAGATGGTACAGTAAGCAGCCCAGGTAACCGCCGCCGGCTCACGGCCTGGCGGGTTTGCCCGTCACGGAGACACTCCATGGATTCACTGCGGTTTCATCATCTCGGGTTGTTGACGGACCAGCGGGAAACGGCGGCCCGGAGTCTGGCCGCTTTCGGCTACACGGTCGGGGAAACGGTGGGCGACCCTCGCCAGCGGGCCGACCTGTGTCTCGCCGTGCATCCCCAGTTGCCGGGCGTGGAATGCATCACACCGTGGCCGGACAACACCGACCTTACGCGGCTCCTTCAGCGCCGGAGCAACCACATCTACCACGTGTGCTACGCGGTGGCCGATGTCGCCGGGACGGTGCGGCGGCTCGAGGCGGAGGGAGTTCGCCTGCTGCCCCTGTCCCCGCCGACAGCGGCGACACTCTTCGGCGGCGACAAGGTTTCCTTCTATATGGTGGAAGGGATGGGCATGGTTGAATTTCTGGAAACCGCGGCGGCCGATACCGCCAGACAAGGATGACACCCGATGACCGACCCACGGGAACAGTTTCTGGCTGAATGCCAGGCCGAGATCGCCCGACAGGGCGACGACAAACGGCTGCAGGCCGCCAGCCAGGAATGGCTGGAAGCGTCGCACCGCAACAAGTACTCCTACCACTTCACCTGGCTGGGGCGTCCGATCATCCAGATGCCCCAGGACATGCTGGCCCTGCAGACGATCGTCCACGCCGTGCAGCCGGACCTGATCATCGAGACCGGCATCGCCCACGGCGGCGGGCTGATTTTCTACGCTTCCCTCCTGGAACTGAACGCCGTGTGCGGCGGACCGCCCGACGCCCGCGTCCTCGGCATCGACGTTGACATCCGCCCCCACAACCGGCGGGCGATCGAGGACCATCCGCTCTTCCGACGCATCACCATGCTGGAGGCCTCCAGCACTGCGCCGGAGACGGTGGCGGCGGTGCGCCGGGCCGCTGCCGCCGGCCAACGGGTTCTGGTCTGCCTCGATTCCTGCCACACCCATGCCCACGTCCTGGCCGAGCTCGAGGCCTACGCCCCGCTGGTGACGGAAAACAGCTACTGCGTGGTGTTCGACACCGTGGTGGAAAGCATGCCGGAGGCCTACGTGCAACACCGGCCCTGGGGGAAGGGCGACAACCCGCTGACGGCGGTGACCGAGTTTTTGGCTGGGCATCCGGAATTCGTCGCCGACCGGGACCTGGATAATATACTGATTCTCAGCTTCGCCCGGGGCGGCTACCTCAAAAGGCTGGCCGTGGCGGGCAATGGGCCGACCAGCCAAGCGGGGAAACCATGAAGGCGGTGCTGCTGGCCGGTGGCATGGGAACCCGGCTGGGGGAGGAAACCGCGACCATTCCCAAACCGATGGTGGCCATCGGCGGCAAGCCGATCTTGTGGCACATCATGAAAATATATTCGACGCACGGCATCACCGATTTTATCGTCTGCCTCGGCTACAAGGGCTACGTGATCAAGGAGTACTTCGCCAACTACTTTCTCCACATGTCGGACGTGACTTTCGACATGGCGAAAAACCGAATGGAAGTGCACCAGCGCTACGCCGAACCGTGGCGGGTAACCCTGGTGGATACGGGTGAGACCACCGCCACCGGCGGCCGGCTGCAACGGGTGCGGCCTTATCTCGATGCCGACATTCCCTTCTGCCTCACCTACGGCGACGGCGTGGCGGACATCGACATCGGCGCCGAACGGGCCTTCCACGAAGCGCACGGGCGGCTGGTCACGGTGTGCAGCGTGGTGCCGCCGGGACGCTACGGCATTCTCCACTGCCAGGACCACCGGGTGACGGCCTTCGAGGAAAAGCCGCCCGGCGACGGTCACCGGGTCAACGGCGGTTTCTTCATAATCCACCCGGACAGCCTCGACCGCATCGGTGACGACGATACCTCCTGGGAACAAACCACCCTCAAGGACCTCGCCCGCGCCGATCAGGTCTGCGCCTTCGCCCACGACGGCTTCTGGCACCCCATGGACACCCTCCGCGACAAATTGTTCCTCGAACGGTTGTGGTCGGAAGGGAACGCGCCGTGGAGGATCTGGTAGAACGCCGCCGCTACCACACGACCGGAGCATCCAGGAAACATTCTGCCACTTCCCGCAAAGAAGCCTCCGCCTCCGGTTCGCAGGTGGCCAGATGCGACGCCAGGGTCGGGCGTGGATTAAACCTCAGGTACTCCAGAAAACCGGTCCGCACCGCCGCCCGACAGGACTCCATACAGTTCCCGGTACGCTCGGCCATCAGCTCAGCCAAGGCTTCTTCCGCCTCCACCACCGGAGCCTCGGTCAGCATCTCCGGGTCAAATCGCCGCCGGTTGTAAAACGGCTGGTCGTGCAGTATTGGCAGCAGGGCGGAAAATAATACCCGCAGGCTGGCCCGCATCCCCATAATGTAGAGCACATGGTGGAAAAAGATTTCGTTGAAAAAATGGTTGCAGCAGGCGGCGGGCAGCCGGGCGAAGGTTGTCCGCCACACCTCCGCCCGCACCACGGCGTGAAAGGCAGGCCGAAACCCGAAATATGCCATTTCTAGCCGTTCGGCTGGGGTTTCTTGCTCCACGCCGGCGTTGTCCCCAGCATGGAAGACCGCCATGGCTTCGTACCGTTTTTGGAGCCCGGAAATCTCGGATAAATAAACCTTGGTGTCTTCGCTAGCATGCCGAGCGTCGGAAAGGAGGACGTAG
>JAJBSZ010000409.1 GCA_020861125.1 Planctomycetota bacterium
CCCGGAGCCTGTCGCCATGCCGGCCGCGGCCGAATCGGTGGCAGATGCGAAAGGAGCCGGCCAATGACCAAGCCCATTCTCCGGCTTAACGGGGTGAGCAAACGCTTTGGCGGAGTGGTGGCGGCCGATGACGTGACCTTCTCGGTGGTGCCGGGAGAGGTGCACGGTCTAATCGGGCCGAACGGTGCCGGCAAATCCACCATGATGAACCTGATCAGCGGCATTTACCAGCCCGATGCCGGTCAGGTTTTTATCGACGAAATCAACGTCACCGAAACACCGGCCCATGACCGGGCCCGCATGGGATTGGGCCGGACATTCCAAACCCCGCGGTTTCTCCAGCGTTCCAGTATCAAGGACAACCTTCTTCTCGGGACCGACCTGGCGGATCAGTACGGCTATATTCGGTCATTCTTCGGCGCCCGCAACCGCGACTTCGAAGACGAGCTGGAGCGGCTCATGGCCATTGCCGGGTTTTCCTTCGATTGGGAAGACGACATCCTTTCGTTACCGTACGGCCAGCGCAAGCTTCTGGAAATCGTCCGGTCCATGCTAGGCCGTCCTCGGGTGATGCTGGTGGACGAGCCGGCGGCGGGACTCAACAACCGGGAGATCGAAAACGCCATGGCTCTCCTGAACCTTGCGGCCAGCGAACGAAACATCGGCGTCTTGCTTATCGAACATTCCATGGACATGATAATGAACATCTGCAAGCAAATCGTCGTGCTGAATTTCGGCGTGGTCATCGCCCAGGGGACGCCGGAACAGATTTCCTCCAACGAGGATGTGATCGTGGCGTATCTGGGGAGAAAGCGCGATGCTTAAGATTCGTAACCTGCACGCCTATTACGGCCAGATTGAAGCCCTCAAAGGGGTGGATATCGATATCCGCGCCGGAGAAATCACCTGTCTCATCGGCTCCAACGGCGCGGGCAAAACGACGTTGCTGAAATCCATCTCCGGCATGATCCGGCGCACCGGGAGCATCATGCTCGAGGATCGTCACGAGCTTATCGACAAAAAACCCACCGCCATCGCCCGGCTGGAGGTGGTGCATGTGCCGGAAGGCCGGCATATTTTCCCCGGCCTCACCGTGGAGGAGAACCTCGAGGTGGGCACCATCGCCTGGCACGGCTTTTTCGGCCGCCAGTCCTATCGGGAGGAAATGGAATCGGTCTTCCGCCTGTTTCCCCGCCTGCGGGAACGGCGCAAGCAATTAGGCTGGAGTCTTTCCGGGGGTGAACAGCAAATGTTGGCTATCGGCCGCGGCATCATGGCACGGCCCAAGGTACTGCTCCTGGACGAACCGTCCATGGGGCTGGCGCCGGTGGTGATCGACGATCTCTTCACCCGGATCGTCGAGGTCAACCGGCTGGGTATCCCCATTCTGTTGGTGGAACAAAACGCCCGGCTGGCGTTTGAGATTTCCCATCACGCCTATGTGATCGATCAGGGACGGGTAATTTTCGGCGGCGAAGCCAAGGAGGTCAGCCGGGATCCGCGGGTCATCGAAGCGTACCTCGGGAAACTGGCGCAAAAAGCCGTTTAGACGGGGCTTCCTTTCTTGGGTCGTCGTAAACCAAAGGTTTTTAACACCATTTTTTTTCGCGGAGCGACCGGTAAATCCGGCCTTCGCCGTTGGCAAGGAGCACGCATGAAAGCGTTGGTGAAATACGAAGCCGGACCCGGCAATATGGAAATTCGGGACATCCCGGAACCCGTTCCCGGTCCCGGACAGGTGAAAATCGAAATTAAAGAAGCCGGGATTTGCGGATCGGACCTCCATATCTACCATTCGGATATCGCCATTCCCGTTCGGCCGCCGGTGGTGACTGGCCACGAGTTTTCCGGCGTGGTGGCCGCCGTGGGGGAGGGGGTGGAGAGATTCCGGCCCGGGGACCGGGTGGTGTCCGAGACCGCTTATCATTACTGCCAGACCTGCGATTTCTGCCGGGAAGGATTTTACAACCTCTGCGTGGAACGCCGGACCCTCGGGTACTGGTTTAACGGTGTCTTCACCAAATACACGGTGGTGCCGGAAGCGCGGGTGCATCGCATTCCGGACAATGTAAGCTTCACCACCGCCGCCATGACCGAACCGTTGGCCTGCGTGGTCCACGCCATCTATGACCTGTCCCGTATCGTTCCCGGCGACGTGGTTCTGGTGTCGGGTCCGGGCGCCATCGGCCTGATGGCGATGCAGGTGGCACGGGCGCATGGGGCAACCGTGGTGGTTTCCGGCACCGACGTCGATGGCGAGCGGCTGCGCATGGCGACCCAACTGGGTGCCGACCATGCCGTCAATGTGCAGCAGGAAGACCTCAAACAACGGCTGGACGCGCTGACCGATGGCTATGGGCCGGACGTGGTTCTGGAGTGCTCCGGAAGCGCGCCGGGAGTGGATACCGCGCTTAATTTGATCAAGAAGCGGGGGTATTTCGTCCAGATTGGCCTCCCGGGCAAGAAGATCGAGTTCGACATCGAAAAGGTTTGCTACAAGGAACTGCATTTTTCCGGTTCCCTCGGTTCCCGTAACCACAGCTGGCGGACCGCCCTGAAACTGGAAGCGCAGGGCAAGGTGGTGCTCGAACCCCTGGCCACCACCAAATTGCCCATCACCGAATGGCAACAGGCATTTGATATGTTTGAGAAAAAACAGGGATACAAAATTTTCCTTTTGCCTGTGGACTGATACCATCCGCGTATAAGCGACCCGGATTAATCGATGCAAAAAACGTATCGATAGGGTATACTGCCGCCTATAACGGCGTCCAGCGGAGGATGCCAGGCGACGTCAAAGAATGGCGTCCTGTATCGGCTGTTTTGGAGGAGTGACCATGCAATTTCCTGATCGCATCGAGTACAAGTTGGGCAGTGACGATTTTGCTCTGCCCCGGATGTTCCGGGCCAGGCAATTGTTCGCCCGGGACCGCCTGGACGACATTGAGGGAACGGTGAAAGCGCAACTCGACGGTCTATCTCTTCCCGATCTTGGCGGCAAGCGCATCGCCCTGACCGCCGGATCCCGCGGCGTCGCCAATCAGGCCCGCATTCTCAAGGCGGTTGCCGATTATCTCAAAGCCAAGGGAGCGAAACCGTTTATTGTGCCCGGGATGGGCAGCCACGCCGGCGCCACCGCCAGGGGGCAGCGGGAATACATCGCCGGCTACGGTATCACGGAAGAGGCCATGGGCGTGCCTATCCTCTCCTCCATGGATGTGGTGCAGCTGGGCACCACCGCCTCCAACTTCCCCGTGTACTGCGACAAGAACGCCGCCGAAGCGGACTTTATCCTGCCTGTGCATCGGGTCAAACCCCATACCGATTTCAAAGGGGAAATCGAAAGCGGCCCCTGCAAGATGCTGGTGATCGGGTTGGGCAAACACAAGGGAGCGAGCTATATCCACAACCTCGGGTTTTCCGTCTTCGCCTCCCTCATACCCGAAGCGGCCCAGGTATTTTTCGACACCGGTAAGATCCTGGCCGGCATCGGGGTGGTGGAAAATGCCTATGACGAAACCATGATCATCGAAGCCATGCCCACGGATCGGATTATCGAACGGGAAAAGGCGCTGTTGGCCGAATCCAAGCGGGTGATGGCCAAGTTCTATACCGACAGCATCGACCTCCTCATCGTCGAGGAGATCGGCAAGGATGTTTCCGGATCCGGTATGGACTCGAATATCACCGGCTTCCCGACCTCGATGGAACCCGGTTTTGACGCCTGTCCCATTAAACGCATCGCCGTACTGGGCATCTCGGAACAATCGCACGGTAATGGCATCGGCATGGGCATGGCGCACTTGGTGACCGTGGATTTCATGAAGCAGGTGGATCTCGCTTCTACCTATATCAATAGTATCACGTCGCGGGTGATCGAGGGGGCGCGGATCCCCCTGGTCGCCAACACCGAGGAGGAGGCCGTTCGCATCGGCGTGTTCTGCAGCATGGTTGAGGACACCAGGCAGGCGAAAATCGTCCAGATCGTCAATACCCTCCTCATGGGCGATATGGTGATGTCGGAAGCGTATTTACCCCTCATCCGGGACGACAAGCGCTTTGAGGTCCTTTCCGACCCCGAACCCATGAACTTCGACGCCGCCGGCCGTCTTGCCCGGCTGCCGCGGACCCACTGACGCGGGGTCGGCTACCCTGGTGAGCACGGCACGAATCCCCGAGGAGAGTATTTTTCATGGCAAACGAGTATCTGCGCTGGATGACCAGCCACACCCAAAGCGCCTTTTGGCACGATTCCGCCGTGGTGGCGGAGGCGGATGCCGCCCTGGCCGATGGCGCCGTCGGCATGACCACCAATCCGTTTCTCATCAATGCCACCTTGCAGGCGGATCCCGAAACCTGGAAGCCGGTTCTGGCCGGCATCTCGCCCAGCCTCAAGGGGCAGGAGAAGGCGGAGGAGATCATGCGCCGGGTCACCACGCACCTGGCGGCCAAGGTGAAGCATATTTATG
>JAJBSZ010000219.1 GCA_020861125.1 Planctomycetota bacterium
CATCCGCTGCCGCAGAACGCGCTCGAGTATCAGGCTCTACAACGCCAGTTAACAGTCATCGTTGGTGGTGGCAAAGAAGCCGTGTTCGCCGTCCACCATGGTCTCGCAGTTGGAGCCCACGGGTGACGCCACCACCGGCAGGCCGGCCGCCAGGCACTGGATCATCTTGAAGGAACTCTTGCCCCGGGTGAAGGTGGTGTCGGCCAGAGGCATGACGCCGATGTCGAAGTCGCGGAAGTACTCCAGCTCCTCCGCCAGCGTCCAGGGAATGATCCGGGCGTGCTCCATGTTCCAGTGGAGCTCCCGCTTGGGGCCCACCGCCCGGAACTCCAGTGGGTAGCGCCGGGCCAGCCGCTCCATCGCCCCGCGCATCAGCTCGAGGTGGCCGAGGTTGGCGGCGGTGCCGATCCAGCCCACCCGGATGCGACCGGCCGGGTCGGGGCGGTGGCGGATGCCGGCGTACTTCCGGTGATCGACGCAGGTGGGGATGACGGCGATGCGCGAGGTGAACTGGGCATAGTAGTCGGCGAGAAAACGGTTGCTGACCACCAGGCTGCGGGCTCGCGGGGCGATGACGGCGAACTTGCCGAAATCCCGCAGCCGGCGGTGCAGGACGTCGCCCAGGGGATCCGGCGCGAACAGGGCGTCGTCCACGTCCAGCACCACCGGGATGCCTTTTCGGAACAGCAGGCGCTCCAGGAAGGGCGGGCCGTACGGCAGGAGTTCCCGGCTGAGCCAGATGCAGTCGTAGTCCAGCCGGCCCAGAATCTCGGCCGTCCGCCGCGCCACCGCGCCGGCGAAGGCCGCCACGTCCACCGCCCCCAGCCGGCCCGCCTGCTGCCGGGCGTAGAAGCGGGCGGAGAGGAGGCTGCGGTGCTGGACGGTGATCCCCGCCTCCCGCAGGAACGGGATGTATTCGATCATCCGGTACCGCGTGTCCGGTCCTTCCAGCGGACGGATGCTGAGCGCCAAAATTCTGGTCATGCCGTCTCCAAAAATGCCGCCCGCCCGCCCCGGGTCAGTCCGCCTGCCACTGCCGCAGCACGGCGAGGAAGCCGTCCCGTCGGGCCCGCCGCTCCGGCGAACCGGCGAGAGCCAGGACGGACAGCACCAGGAATTTGCCGACGCATTCCGCCAGGGTGATCCCCGACACCAGGTGCTGCGGCAGCAGGCCGAACCATTTGGCAAAATACTGGGCCCGGCTGCGGCGCAGGTAGCCGGGCGAACGGCTGAGAGTTGCCGCCACTTCGCAGGATGCGCCGCCCCGATGCCGGACCCCGGCTTCCGGCCGGAACCAGACCTCGCCGCCGGCGGCGAGGACGCGCCGGCAGAGATCTACCTCTTCGAAATAGATGAAAAACCGCTCGTCAAAACCGCCCAGCGCTTCGAACCGCGCGCGCCGGATCAGGATGCAGGCGCCGATGATCTGCTCCACCGGCCGCGCCGACTGGTGGTCGAAACGGAGCAGCCGGTAGCGGCCAACCAGCCGGTCGAGACCGGTGGCGTCGAGGAAGATGCGGAACGGTGTCGGCAGGGCGCGGCAGGTCCGCACCACGAGTCCGGCCTCGTCTCGGATCTGGGGCCCGGCGAGCCAGGCAGGCGGGTTGTCCCGGAGGAACGCGACGAGGCGGTCCAGGGCCTCCGGCTCCAGGGTGGTGTCGGGGTTCAGGAACAGCAGGTAGTCCTCGTCCCTTCCCCGGGCGCCCAGGTTGCAGCCGGCGGCAAAGCCGATGTTGTCGGGTCGGCGGATCAGGGTTACTTCCCGGTCTGGATGGTCGGCCTGGAACCGCGCCACCGCCGCCGCCGTGGCTTCCCCCGGCGAGTTGTCCACCACCACCGCCGCCCGCCGCCCGGCGCCGGTGAACACCGATTCGAGACAGGGCTCGATGCAGTTCTCGCTGTTGTAGGCGACGATGACGACGGCACAGGAAAAATCGCTACCCTTCATGCGGGTCCTCCCGGCCGCGCAGGCCCTCCGCCAGACCGCGCAGGAACTCCCGTTTCAAGGCCAGCCGCCGGCGGCCGTCCGGCCCCGCCAGTCGGGCGATGCCGGTGCGTTCCAGCAGGGCGAGGAGCGGCGGCAGCCAGCCCCGGCCCCGCGCCGCCCGGGCGAAGCCGAGGTTGGCGGCCATCTCCGGGTACTGCCGCCGCGCCACCGCCAGGCCGTAGCCCACGGCGTACTCCCGGCGAAGCAGCGCCGTTTCCGTCATCGGATGCAGGTGCCGGGCCCGGGCCCGGGGGGTGAAGACGATGCGCTTGCCCGCCTCGGCCAGCCGCCAGGCGAAGGCGGTGTCCTCGAAGGCATAGCGCTGGCGGGCGAAGGCGGCGTCGAAGCCGCCCGCCGCCCGGGCGTCGGCGGTGGCCAGGGCCAGGTTGGCGGTGTAGACGGCGTGGTACGGCAGGGGCTCGCCGTCGGCGCGGCCGGCCAGCCGGAACTGCATGCCGTGTTCGTCCATGTAGCGGATGATGGAATCGGCGGCGATGTCCTCGTGCCAGACCATGTCGCCCTGGGACACGTCGGCGCCGGCGTCCAGCCGCTCCCGGTGGGCGGACAGGAGACTGGGATCGGGAAAGATGTCGTCGTCGAGGAACAGCACCCGGTCCCGGCCCGCATGGCGCAGCCCGAGGTTGCGCGCCGGCCCCGGACCGGCGTTGTCCTGGCGCAGGACGATGAGGTTCGGATGGCGGCGGGCGAGGCCGGCCAGCACCTGCGGCGTGTCGTCGCCGGAGCCGTCGTCCACCACCAGGACTTCGCACCGGTCGGCGCCGCGCATGGCCAGCACCGCCGGAAGCGAGCGGGCGAGAATGGCGGCGCGGTTGCAGGTGGGAATGATGATGCTAACCACGGGAAAACCCCCAGCGGGCGATCGCCCGGTCCTCCGGCCGCCGGCGCAGGCAGTACTTGGCGCCGTAGATGCCGCCGATCGCTCGGCGCCAGAGGCGGGCGTAGAGCCGGCCGTGGTGCTTGCGGAAGTAGATCTGGCAGCTCTCCAGGTACTGCATGACGATCCGGTGGTAGGTGCCGTAGTACTGGAGGGTGCTTTTCCGGCAGGCGTGCATTACCCGCGCCGTGTGGACGTAGTAGATGGCGTAGCCGGCCGCCCCGACCCGCTTGCAGAGATCCACCTCCTCGCAGTAGAGGAAAAACCGTTCGTCAAAACCGCCCAGTGCCGCGAACACCTCCCGCCGGAACAGCATGCACGCCCCCACCAGGCATTCCACCCGGCGGGTGGAAGCGTGGTCCCAGCCGCCGTAGTAGGGACGGCCGATCCCCGGCAGGCGCGGAAAGCGGAAGCACAGCGTGCTGTGTTCGAGGATGTCGTTCGCCAGACTGAGACAGCGCCGGCCGGCGCCGTAGGACACCGTGCCGTCGTCGTCCAGCACGGTCGGACCGCAGGCGGCGGCTTCGGGGTGGCTGTCCAGGAAATCGGCCAGAATGCCGGGCACGTCGTTCTCGAGGATGGTGTCCGGATTCAGGAACAGCAGGTATTTTCCACGAGCTTCCCGGGCGCCGCGGTTGCAGCCGGCGCCGAAGCCGCCGTTTTTCCCGTTCCGGATCAGGCGGATATCCGGCCGTTCCAGCCGGTCGAGGGGTTCGGTGGAATCGTTGTCCACCACGATGATCTCATGCGAGCGGCCAGTGGCGCGGGCCTGCACCGAGGCGATGGAGTCGACCATTTCCGCCGAGCAGTTCCAGTTCACGTAGATGATGGACACGTCGATCTCAACCACCGGGAGCCTCCTTGATCCGCCGCGCCGGCGCGCCGCCCCAGAGGAAACCGCCTTCCTCGATGTCCCGGACGACCGCCGCGTGGGACAGGATGAAGCTGCCGTCCGCCACCGTCACGTCCGGTCCCACCGTGGCGTGGGGAAACACCACGCAGTTGTCGCCGATGTGGCAGTGGCCGTCGCCGTAGGCGTCGGCGGCGGCGAAGGTCTCGTCCCGGCCGAAGCGGTGCTTGACGTCGATGAGGGTGCAGGCCTGGCCCACCAGGCTGTAGCGGCCGATCCGTACCGATTCCCGGCAACCGACGAAGGCGTAGTGGCCGATGCTCGCCCGTTCCGCCACCTCCAGGCAGCCCCGGCCGGTGCACTCCAGGATGCAGCCTTTCTTGAGGTAAGCGCGGCGGCCGAGACGGACGCGGGCCGCGGGGCCGATGGTGATGGTCACGTCCGGCTCGAGGAACACAAAGCCGTCCAGTTCCAGCCGCGGGTAGTGCCGCAGTTTGGCCCAGAGGTAGCGCAGGACGAATCCCGCCTTACGGAACCAGGCGCGCATACAGGTCCTCCATGTGCCGGATCATGCCGTCCAGGGGGAACGTGCTCCGGACCATTTCCCGCCCCGCCCCGCCCAGGCGGTCCCGGAGATCCGGCCGCCGGGCGAGGAGCGCCAGCCGGCCGGCCTTCGCCGCCGCGTCTCCCGGCGGCGCGAGACAACCGGGGCTGCCGTCCCCGCTGGAGTCGCGG
>JAJBSZ010000008.1:0-316 GCA_020861125.1 Planctomycetota bacterium
GTATTTGGTCGCGTCGATGAAGGCCACGCCACCGAAAGCGTAGACGTCGGTGGACCCGGTAATGGTAATGGAATTGTCGGAAATCGTCATATTTGTCAGGGTTACACTGGCGGCAAACACCCCCAAATTCGCATACCCGGAGTTCGGACCCGTCGCGCCGATGTACAATCCGCCGCCACCATGATAGGAGGTGGTCCCGAATTCACTGACCGCACCGCCAGTGATTTTCAAATTTTCCAGGGAGACGTCCCCGGCAACGTTGATGATTTCCATTACCCGGGCATCGCCCAGACCCGCACCGAATCCGATGGTAGTT
>JAJBSZ010000008.1:326-4437 GCA_020861125.1 Planctomycetota bacterium
GTAGTTTGCTCGTCGGTGCCGCCGGTAATTGTTAGATTCCGGAAGCCATCGCCTGTTCCCGTACCTATACTGTGGTTAACGCTATCAGAGCTTCCATGCAGGAAATACAATGATCCCGAACTGGTAGACGGAGCGTTTAAAAGAACATCCTGGTTAATGGTGATTTCGATATCAGTGGAGTATTCCCCGTCAGTGCTGCCCTGAGCCGCTTGGTTTGCCTCATCAATGACGTCCGCCATGTCGTCCTCGTAGGGAGGGCCCTCATTGACGATCAGTTCCGCCTCAGCCGCCTGAACGGACTCCGCAAACCAGCCGCCGCAGCCGAGGACCACCGCGCCCAAGCCGACCAAACCCCAGCGGAAGCAACGCGTCATTGTTCCAGATTTCATGCTTCACCCTCTCCTGACCAAGAAGAACTGCCGTCCTCCGGTGGCACCTGGTGGTACATCTTTGGTTCTGCCGCCCGGGGTCGGACCGGATGGCCGGTCCACGTTCACCTTATCGGCCGGTTTGCGGTCGCTTATTGAGGCAAATCGATTTCTTATCGGTCGAATCGTCCCAGTTTTACCCATTGACAGCAGGGGAATGGGCGTTACTATAACACTGCCGATATAAAGACGCTAGATTTTATTAACGGTTATTGGAAATATTAACGCTAAAAACGTTTCTGGTCCCCTTCCGACAAGGCTGATTTCCATGCGGCGTTAGGCGCCGTATAATCGTGCCCGAATGACGGATACAGTCGATCCGCCTGCCGCAACCGGAGACCCGCCATGGACGACGATCCCCGCTTCCCCCGAATCCGCTGGCGGAACCTCGATGATATCCTGGCCGCCCTGTGTATCGCCGCCCTTATCGGGCTGATGTTCGTGTCTATCATCTTCCGCTATCTCGTCCGCAGCCCCTTTATGTGGGCGGAGGAAGTTATCGGTCTTCTTTTCCTCTGGGCGATCATGCTGGGGGCGGTATCGGCCCAGAAGGTCAACGGCCATCTGTCGGTGGACCTGTTGGTGAAGAAGTTCCCGCCCACCCTGCGCTCGGTCACCACCATCGTGATCAAGCTGGTGTTCGCCGGGGTGCTTGTCCTGATGATCGGCTACGGCTGGGATCTTTCCCTGGAGGCCCGGGACAAGATCACCAATATGCTGAGCATCTCCTATACCTATATTGATCTGGCGGTGCCCGTCGGCGCCGCCGGCATGCTCGTCTACCTCTTGATCGGCCTGTACCGGGACATCGCCGGCTTTCTCGCCGGAACGCCGCTGCCGGATTCGGCCCGGGAGGAGGTCGTGGCGGAGGATTCCTGACCGCCGGGCGCCCCGGCGCCCGCCACGGAGGAAGTCATGCACATCTACGTTCCCCTGCTGTTCCTCGTTCTCGGTCTGGCGCTCAACCTGCCGATCTTCGCGTCGGTGTTTTTGTCGGTCCTGGTGTATTTTCTCGTCTACGCCGATCTGCCTACCGCCATCGCTGTCCAGCGATTGGTGGGGGCGGCGGAAAATTCGGTGATTCTGGCGGTGCCGTTTTTCATCATGGTGGGCAGCCTGATGAACTACACCGGCATCACCCGGCGCATGCTGGCCTTGGCGGATCTCGTCACCGGCCGCATGACCGGCGGTCTGGCCCAGGCCAACATCGTCCTCTCCACCATGATGGGTGGGATCTCGGCCTCGAACCTCGCCGACTGCGCCATGACCTGCAAGGTGCTGGTGCCGGAGATGATCCACCTCGGCTACAAGCGGGAATTCTCGGCGGCGGTGACTGCCGCCAGCAGCCTGATCACCCCGATCATCCCGCCGGGCATCGCCCTGATCATCTACGGCTTCGTCGCCGACGTCTCCATCGGCAAGATGTTCATGGCCGGCATTGTCCCGGGGCTCCTCGCCTGCCTGACCATGATGGTTGCCACCTATATCATCGCCAAACGGCGGGGGTACACCCCCAGCCGAACCCGCTTACCCACCGCCCGCGAGTTCTTCCTCGCCCTGTGGAAGGCGTTGCCGGGGCTGGCGCTGGTGGTGGTGATCATCGGCGGTATCCGCATGGGCATTTTTACGCCCACCGAAGCCGGGGCGGTGGCGGTGGTGTTTGTAATTCTCGTGGGCAGCCTGATCTACCGGGAAATGCGGCCGATCCACCTCTACTATGCGCTGGTGGAGTGCGCCCGGGCCACCGCCTCGATCATGCTGGTGATCATGGCCTGTTCCGCCTTTTCCTGGATGCTGTCGTGGGAACAGGTCACCATGCACGTGTCCCAGTACATCACCACCACCACCAGCAACAAGTGGGTTCTCCTGGCATTTCTCAACCTCTTCCTGCTGTTCCTCGGCATGTTTATCGAAGGCAATGCCGTCTTGATCGTTTTGGTGCCCATCCTCATGCCGACCATCAAGAACATGGGTATCGACCCCATCCATTTCGGCATCGTGATCATCATCAACCTTGCCATCGGCACCCTGACGCCGCCGGTGGGTACAGTGACGCTGCTGGCGACCAACCTCACCGGCAGCGATCTCGGGGTGTTTATCCGGGAGCTCATTCCGTATTTCGTCAGTCTGCTGGTGGTGCTGGTGCTGGTGACCTATATTCCGGCCATTTCCACCTGGCTGCCCAACGCGGTCATGTAGTTCATGCCTAGCGCCGGCGCCGCCGGCGGGATTTCTTCGCGGGTTTTTTCTGAGGAGACACGGATGCAACGGATAGGGACTACCCTTCTGGTCGCGCTGTCGCTGACCATATTCGCCGCCGCCCCGGTGGTGGCTGCCGAATACACCATCAAGATCGGCTATGAAAATCATCCTGGCGAACCGCTGGACACGGCGGTGCGGCTGTGGAAGGAAAAGGCGGAGGAAAAGGCTGGCGGCCGGCTCGAGGTCCAGTTGTTCCCCAGTTCGCAACTGGGGTCGAAAAAGGACCTTATCGAACAGATGCGCATGGGGGCCAATGTGGTGACCATCACGGACGGCGCGTTCCTGGCCGACTACATTCCCGACATGGCCATCGTCATGGGTCCGTATCTGGCGGACACCATCGAGGATATTTTTGTCCTGTTGGAATCTCCCTGGTGGAAGGATCTCGAAGCCCAGCTTGAGCCCAAGGGCCTGCGGGTGGTAACCTACAATTTCCTGTATGGTGTCCGCAATATGGTGACGAAGAATCCGGTGAATTCCATCGAGGACCTCGCCGGCATGAAGATTCGGGTGCCGAACAATAAGATTCAGGTGGAGGCGGTGAAGGCGATGGGTGCCATTCCCACGCCGATGCCGTTGGCCGAGGTGTATCCTGCCCTTACCCAGGGGGTAATCGACGGGGCGGAGAACCCCATTCCCGTGTTGTATGGTCAGAAGCATCATGAGGCGGCGAAGAATCTTATTATGACGCGGCATCTGGATAATATCGCGTGTTTTGTGGGGAGTTCGGCCTATTTCGGCAAGTTGCCGCCGGAGGTCCGTGCTGCGTTTGAGGAGGCGGCTCATGAGGCCGGGGTGTATTCCCAGCAGTTGGCCAAGGACGTGGATGATGAGACGGTAGCCAAGATGCGCGCGGCCGGTGTCACTGTGTATGAACCGGACCTGAAGCCTTTCCAGGAGGCGACGAAATCGGTGTACAGTCAATTTCCGGAATGGTCGCCCGGCTTGTATGAAAAGGCTCGGGAGATCATGTACGGCGGCAAGTAATCCGGACGGCAATACAGTACCGCGGTTCTCCAAACCCCGCGCGCCTCGCCTACCCGAGAGGGCTCTGGCCCCCACGCTAGTGGGCCCGGTGGGTTTGGGGGCGCGACCAGCCCCCAAATCATTAATCAATGCCGCGCGGGTGAGAAAAAACCGTAAACCCTGGGAAGCGGCGTTGCGATACGGAAGTGACCCGCGCGGCTTCCGCATGGAGCACAAGAGCGCAGCGAGTTGTGCGTCTGCGGTGCGGAAACCCAGCCTCCCCTCCGCTCGGAGGGTATATGGTGGTAGCCGATCCGGTCGCCCAAGCCGATTCCCATCACCCCACTCGCCGCACCTACCCGTGAGGGTTCGGGCCCCCACGCTAGTGGGTCCGGTGGGCTTGGGGGCGCGACCAGCCCCCAAATCAATAATCAATGCCGCGCGGGTGAAAAAAA
>JAJBSZ010000015.1 GCA_020861125.1 Planctomycetota bacterium
CGCCATTTCGTCGGATAATGCCACGAGAATGGAACGCCGCATGGACAAAACGCTGGTCATTCTCAAACCCGATGCCGTCGCCAGAGGCCTGATGGGAAAAATCATCGCCCGTTTCGAAGACAAAGGCCTGAAAATCGTGGCGATGAAGATGAAGATGATAGCGGCGGATGTGGCGGAAAAACACTACGCCGAACACCAGGCGAAACCGTTTTTCAAGGATTTGACGTCCTTTATCACCTCGGGACCGGTGGTGATCATGGCGGTGGAGGGATTGGACGCGGTGGCGGTGGTCAGGAAGATGGTCGGGGCCACCCAAGGCCGGGCCGCCGAGCCCGGCAGCATCCGGGGCGATTTCGGCATGAGCGGCAGCTTCAATATGATCCACGCCAGCGATTCGCCGGAATCGGCCACCCGGGAACTGGCCCTGTTCTTTACCGCTGACGAATTCGTCCCCTCGCCGGATCAGGCCAGCCTGCGGTGGAATTACGATTATGCCGGAGGCAAGCCGTTTTGAAACCGGCCCCGGCAACGGCATCGACGGCGGCGGACGCCGGCTCCCATGACGGCCGGCGTCTGGTCGCCTCGGCCTGGACAGTGAGTGTCCTCACCATGGTCAGCCGCCTTCTCGGCTTCGCCCGGCTGGTCCTCCTGGTGCAGGTGTTCAGCTCCGTGCGCTGGGCCTCGGACGCGTTTATCTTCGCCTTCCGGATACCGAACCTCTTCCGTAACCTGTTGGGGGAAGGCGCGCTCTCGGCCGCCTTCATCCCCGCCTTCGTCACCACGGACAAGCGTGACGGCCGGGAATCGGCGGCTATCCTGGGCAGCCAGGCCTTCACCCTTCTCGGAGTGGTGGGCGGCGGCATAGCCGTGGTCGGGATGGCCGTCTGCTTTGGTCTCGACACCCTTCTTGGTGGCACCCGCGAGACCTCCCTGGCCCTGCGGCTCACCGCCCTGCTCTTCCCGTTCATGCCGCTCGTCTGCCTGGCGGCGCTTCTCGGCGGCATGCTGCAGGGGTTGCGGCGCTTTGCCCTGCCGGCCGCCCTGTCAATCATTCTCAACCTGGGGTTCCTGGCGGCTTTCGCCTATATTTTCTGGTGGCAATGCGACGGCAGCCTGGCCAGCCTGGAGGCGGAAAAAGCCACCTACACCCTGGCCGGATTCATTCTGGCCGCCGGTCTGGTGGAGGTGCTGGTGCAACTCCCCGCCCTGGCGGCGGTGGGCGTGCGGATCCGCCCGATCCTGAGCTTTGCCCATCCGGCCTTGCGGGATGCCATTCGGGCTTTTCTGCCGGTGGTCGTCGGCCTGGGTCTCGTTCAGGTCAACGCCTTCATGGACAGCCTGATCGCCGGCTGGTTGTCCTTGTCGGCACCCGGCGCCGTCACCTACCTGGAGATCGCCGTCCGCTTCATGCAGCTGCCGCTCGGGGTGTTCGGCGTCGCCATCGCCACCGTTTCCTTTCCCGACCTTGCCGCCTCCGTCGCCGGTAAAAACCAGGAGCTGTTCGCCGAACGGCTGGTGCGGGCGCTCCGCATGTCCCTGTTTTTCATCCTGCCGGCCAGCGCCGTGCTTATCGCCATGGCGGACCCCATCATTCGCCTCACCTGCCAGCGATCGGACCTGTATTTCGACAACGCCGCTGTGTACCGTTCTTCCCTGGCCCTCGTTCTCTATGCCGCCGGCCTGATCTTCTATTCCTTCCGGCAGATTCTGGTCCGGGGCTTCTACGCCCGGGGCGAATACTCCTTTCCGGTCAAGGTCGGCGTGGCGATGGTGGCTCTCAACCTTGTCCTCAACCTCACCTTGATCCACTTTCCCGATCTGTACCGGTATTACTTTTCCGGCTACTACCAGCGCTGGTTTCTGTCGGATGCCTCCTTCCCGGGCGGACTGCGGCTGGGAGAGGCGGGCTTGGCCCTGGCCACGATGCTGACCGCCTTGGTCGATTGCGCCATCCTCGCCTGGGCGATGGCGAAACGGCTTGGCGCCTCCCTGCCTCGCGGACGGCTGGACCCCCTCGTCGCCACCGCCGGGCGAATGCTTGTGGCCTCCGTCGGCCTGGGGATTCTGACCTGGCTGTTTCGGAACAGCATCCCGTACGACCCGGGCTTCCGTCACCTGCTGGAGCGGGTGGCGATACCCGGACTCCTGGCCGCCGGTGCATTCTATATAATTGGCATCGTTTTGCCCCTGCCGGAGATGGGGGAATTCGTCTTTAGCATGCTCCGGCGGAAGCCGCCACAACCATGAGCGAGCGGGCGGCAACGGGCGGCTTAGACATGCTCCCGGCCCATGAACGCGAAAGATTTTTCCAGAAACCTGACATACTATTGTCGTTCTTCTCTTCATGGCTCCCAGCGTACCGTAAGGATGGTGCATGCGCCTACAGGTAATCCTTCTCCTCGCATTGTGCTTCGCCGTTCCCGCCGGCGGGTTCGCCCAGGACAGCGGCCTTGTCCATGCCATTTTTCTGCGGGTCAACAGCCGGACCATTACCCAGGACGAGGTGGTGGAAGCGGTCCGTTACCTGATCAAACGGGAATACAACGGCGTCATGCCCGAGGACGACGAGGAACTGGATAAAATCCAGCGAGCCGCGCTGCGGGATCTGGTGCGCACCATTCTCATCCACGAAGAAGCCGGCCGCCTGAATATCAAGGTCGATCCCCGGCAGAGTAAATACGCCCAAAGCAGCTCCGGCCTGCGTCCGGAAGAAATCAGCCCCACCATCAGACGGATGCTGGAGGCGGACGATCTGTTTGACGACATCATGATGTCCAGCGGGACCCCGGTACCGACGCCGTCGCCCCGGGAGGTCAAGGACTTTTACAATAAAAACCGCGAGGAATTCCGCACCAACGCTTATATCATCGTCCGAACCATTTTTCTTTATGCGGAACGCGAACGCCAGGCGGCCTACAAGGCCGAGGCCGAAAACATGATGCGGCAACTGGAAAACGTCCCCGCCGCCCAACGGACCGAGGCGTTTGCCCAGATGGCGCGGGAAAAAAGCCAGGATATCTTCGCCGAATTCGGCGGTTTGCTTACCGGAGACTCACCCGAACGCTGGATTCCCAAGGACTTCGAAAATTCCAATCCCGACGGCTCGCCCATCTTCCCCCCCACCATGGTGGAGGAGATCCGCCGCCTCAACCGCAAGGGGGAAATTCGGCTGGCGGTGTCGGCGGACGGTATGCATCTGTTATATTGCGAAGACGTCCAGGGCGGCAAGGTCCTCGGCTGGGACGAAGCGGCGCGGATCATCGACTATGTCCTAAAGCAGCGGGTCCGCAACCAGCGGCTCCGCGACTGGTTGGGCCGGGTCTATGACCGTTCCGACGTCCGCTGGCACGACGGCACCGCCTACGAGAAGGAAAACCTCACCGAGATTCTCCTGCCTTCCGAACGGGTCGGGGGCTCCGGCCTGTAAAATCGATCTCCTGGAGCGGGCCCCTTTGCCATGACCGATGTCCCCCTCATCCAGTGCACCCTGTGCGGACATTCGTTCCACCCGGGGACCGTCGTGGGCTTCGTGTACTGCCCGGCCTGCGGTCGCCGGTTTAATCCCCGGTCCACCCAAACCGATACCCTGCTCTTGCCCGTTCCCACCGATCACGGAAATACGGCGGAGGGCGCTTCCGACGACGCGGGCGAGGAGGAGGAACCAGGCCGCCGGTTCGGCGAATACGTGATTCTGGATGAAATCGCCCGCGGCGGCATGGGTGTCGTGTATCTGGCCCGGCAGCGGCTCCTTAAGCGCGTGGTCGCCCTGAAGGTTCTCCGGAGCGGCGACAGCGCATCGGTGGAAGAACGGGAACGGCTGCTGCGCGAAGCCAAGGCGGCGGCGGGGCTGAGCCACCCCAATATCGTCCCCATCCACGAGTTCTCCGTCTATCAGGGCCAACCGTATTTCACCATGGATTACATCGATGGCGATCCCCTGGATCGCCTGCTGGAACACGGGCCGCTGAATGTCCGTCAGGCGGTGGAAATCATCGAATCGGTCTCCCGGGCCATCGCCTATGCCCATGCCCGCGGCATCATCCACCGGGATCTGAAACCGGCCAATATCATCATCACCCCGGACGGACGGCCGATGATCACGGATTTCGGCTTGGCGGTGGAACAGGAGCCGGAGGGGGACAACAAGCGGCGCATGACCATGGCCGGGTCGGTCATGGGGACGATTCCCTACGCGCCCCCGGAGCAGGCCGCGGGCAAAATCGACCTGATCAGCGAACGGTCGGACGTCTACGCCATGGGCGCGGTGCTGTACGAAATGGTTACCGGCCGCCCGCCGTTCACCGGCTTTACCCAATTCGAACTGATGCGCCGGGTGATCCACCACGATCCGGTGCCGCCGCGTCAGATCAACCCGAAAGTGCACCGCGATGAGGAAACGGTCATCCTCAACTGCATGA
>JAJBSZ010000214.1 GCA_020861125.1 Planctomycetota bacterium
GCCTCTTGGCCTTCGGTTTCTCGACGGTCGGCGGCATCATCCTCGGCAAAATCATGTACCGCCTTTCCGGCGGCAAAATCAATCCGCTCATCGGATCCGCCGGCGTGTCGGCTGTGCCCATGGCCGCCCGGGTCGCACAGGCGGAAGGCCAGAAGGCGAATCCCAGCAACTTTCTGCTGATGCATGCCATGGGTCCCAATGTGGCGGGTGTCATCGGTTCGGCGGTGGCCGCCGGATTCCTGCTGGCGGTTTTTGGCGGCTGATGGCCATAGCGGTCGAAGTATCTTTCGGGGAGGCCCTCAGCGGCCTCCCCTTTTTCATTGTGGCGCCGTCGGGACAGGTATGGCCGGACGCCGTCTTTGCCGCAGCGTGTGAAAAAAGGGGGCGCTGGTGTGTTTTTTATTTGCGGGCACTGAGAGGATGGAGGATAATGGCTCGGCCGAAAATTCTCAGTCCAGCGCCGTTTCGTCCCCTCTCCGTACCTGTCTAGAGGGCTGGCAATTACCGATACGAAGGAGATGACATGAAGAAAACCATGCTTGTGGCGGCGTTGCTGGTCGCCTGTTCCGTTGTCTGCAGCACCGGCGTGGCGGGGGAACGGCTGACCATGGGCACCGGCGGCACCGCCGGCGTCTATTACCCTTTGGGTGGCGCCATGGCGCAGATCATCACCAAATACTTCCCTGATATCGAGGTTTCAGCCCAATCCACCGGCGCTACCGGCGAGAACCTGCGGCTTACCCAGACCCATGACATCGACCTCGCCATCGTCCAGAATGACCTGACCCATGCCGCCTACAACGGCGAGGCGCCGTTCAATTCCAAACTGGATGACCTGCGCGCCGTCGCCCGGCTCTACCCCGAATACCTCCATGTCGTCGCCAGTGTCGATTCCGGCATCAAACAGGTGGCGGACTTCCGGGACAAGCGCGTCTCCGTCGGCGCCCGGGGCAGCGGCAATGAAGCCAACTGCCGCCAGATCTTCGAATTTTACGATCTGAATTACGACAACATCCGGCCGATCTTCCTGCCCTATGGCGAGACCGCCGATATGTTCAAGGACCGCCAGGTGGACGCTTTCGTCTTTACCATCGGCACCCCCAACCCCGCCATTCAGGACATCACCACCATGCAAAGCATCCAGTTCGTCCCGGTCGAGGGCAAGGAACGGGATGAAATCGTCGCCAAATTCCCGTACTTCGCGGTGGACCAGATCCCGGCCAACTCCTACTCCGGCCAAACCGAGCCGGTGGAAACCTTGTCCGTGCAGGCCATGCTCATCGTCAACAAGAACGTATCCGACGACACGGTGTACGCCATCACCAAGGCGATCTTCGACAACCTCGGTGAACTCGAAACCGCCCACAACAAGGCCAGCGAGTTCAACGCCCAGAAAGCGCTGGAAGGGGTGACGATCCCCCTGCATCCGGGCGCCGAACGGTATTTCCGGGAAATCGGGGTGGTGAACTAGCGGAGTCCAGGCTCCGTCCACTGGTTGGCGTCGTTCCGGCAGGGACGGCCAATGAACGGGCGGTAACTCTGAAATTGTGGCGCATGAAAGCGAGCAAACGGAAGGCATGCCGGATCATCTTGGCGGCCGCCATCGCAATCGCGCTGGCGGCCGGCTTTTGCCTGCGCGGCCAGAGCCTGGTGTTGACCGACTCCGCCGGCAGGTCGTTGTTGCGCCGTACCGTCGGCATCGGCGACCGGTTCAGTATCGTCTTTACCCATTCCCTGGCCCGAAGCCGGGTCGAGGAGGTGTTTGAGGTCACCCGGGCGGATGAATTTCGCCTGCGGGAAACGGTCTACGCCGATTTTGGCGCGGGCCTTCCCCATGAGGAGACGGCGGAACAGCGGATGGCATTTGCCGATGGTCGCATCCGGCGGACCGGCTATGATATGCCGTTCCGCGACCTGTGGCTGCGGGTCGGCCACATAGCCGACCACCGCCTGGAATTCACGGCGGAAGACAGCCTGCGATTGGCCGAACTGGACCGACCGGGAGCCGCGGTGCGGCTGGCAGTGGTGCCGAATGCCCGCTGGTTTTGGCAGCGCGGCATCGCCCGGTTTCGGTCGCAGTAACTGCGGAGAGGAGGCCCGGTTCCCAAACCGGGTGGTATACGCATCTGTAGAGCGAGGCAATGAAGCAAGAACACGAGGTCGTCGCCGGCGTCAACGATCCGGAATTTTTGGAACTGAGTGGCGAAGCGGCGGAACGGGCGGCGCAGCAGGTTGACGTCACCGAGATCATGGCGAAGTATGACAAAGAGTCGGTGTTTAGGGTGCTCCCCGGTTTCTGGGGCAAGCTGATCGAACTCATGTGCATCGCCTTTTCCCTGTTCCACCTCTATACCGCCGCCTTCGGCCAGCTCCCGCCGCAGCTGCAACGGTCCATTCACCTCGGCTTTGCGCTGTCCCTGATATTTCTCCTCTATCCCGCCCGGGCCTCGAGCGACCGGTCCCGCATGCATTGGCCGGACATCCTGTTGGCGGCGTTGTCGGTCTGGTGTTGCTCCTACATCATCACCAACTACGAGGCCATTGTCCTCCAGACGGAACTCCCCTCCACGGTGGACATCATCCATGGCGGCATCACCATTCTGCTGGTTCTGGAAGCCGCCCGCCGTATAGTCGGCCTGCCGATCATCCTGGTGGCGGTGGCGTTCCTCTGCTATGCCAAATTCGGCAACTACATCCCCGGCATGCTCGGCCATCGCGGGTTTTCCCTGAACCGGATCATCTCCCACATGTACCTGACCACCGAGGGCATATTCGGCATGCCTCTCGGGGTTTCCGCTTCCTTTGTTTTCCTGTTCATTCTCTTTGGCGCCTTCTTGCACCGGACCGGTCTCGGTAAATTTTTCATCGACCTGGCCCTCTCGGTAACCGGTCACAAAGCCGGCGGCCCCGCCAAGGTGGCGGTGTTTTCGAGCTGTCTCTTCGGTACCATTTCCGGCAGTTCCGTCGCCAATACCGTCAGCACCGGCACCTTTACCATTCCGCTGATGAAGAGTGTCGGCTACCGCGGCGCGTTCGCCGGGGCGGTGGAATCCGCCTCCTCCACCGGCGGGCAGATCATGCCGCCGATCATGGGCGCCGCCGCGTTCATCATGTCGCAATTTTTGGGCATTTCCTATATCGAAATCGCCAAATCGGCCATCCTCCCGGCGCTCCTGTATTACCTGGCGGTCGGCATGATGGTGCATATGGAAGCGTTGCGCCTTGGTCTGAAGGGGATTCCCAAGGAACACCTGCCCAACCTGAAGACGGTACTGACCAAGGGCGGCTACCTTCTGATCCCTATCGTCATCATGATTTACCTCTTGGTGAGCGGATACACGCCGTTCAAGGCGGCGTTTTACTGCATCGTGACCACGGCCATCATCGCCGTGCTGTCCAATGTCGTCAAAGAGATGATCCTGGCCGGTCGGGGCGAGGAGAGTCAGTCCCAGGCCGCGGCCAAATCCGCCATGGCGACGGGCATCGACATGGTGGCGGCCCTGGAAAACGGCGCCCGTTCCGCCCTCAGCGTGGCCGCCGCCTGCGCGTCGACCGGCCTGGTAATCGGCGTCGTCACCCTCACCGGCGTCGGCTTGAAGTTGGCCAACGCGGTGGTGAGCCTGTCCGGCGGTAACTTTTTCCTCACCCTCCTCTTCACCATGTTCGCCTCGATCATCCTGGGTATGGGCCTGCCGACCACCGCCAAATACATCGTCCTTGCCACCATCGCGGCGCCGGCGATCCAGAATTACGGCGTCCCACCCCTGGCGGCGCATCTGTTCATCATGTATTTTGGCATTCTGGCCGACCTGACACCGCCAGTGGCACTGGTTGCCTACGCCGCCGCCGGTATCGCCAAGGCCAGCCCGAATCAGACCGGCTTCATGGCGGTGAAACTGGCTTCCGCCGGCTTTCTAATCCCCTACATTTTCTGTTATAACCCCGGACTGCTGTTGATCAACACCACCCCGGCCCAAACCGTCTTCTTTGCCATCACGGCGGTCACGGGCATCTTTGCCCTCTCCTTTGCCTGCGTCGGGTACTGGCGTGGCAATCTGGTCTGGTGGCAACGGATCGCCCTGATCGTCAGTTCGGTCCTCCTCATGTCGCCTGATGGCTTCACGGATGTCGCCGGATTCCTCCTGATGGCCTTCGCCCTCGGTATGCAGAAGATGAGCGGACGCTACCGGCCCAGGAGATCCTCGCCTGACGCGGAAATCGCAGGCGAAGCGGCGGTCGGGAAATCCTGAAAATCCGGAGCCTACGATCCCCCTGAGAGCCGTAAGCATTTCCACATTTCGTGCCCGAACCGTCTTCACGGTTTGGGCACGGTTCGTATGGCCTGCCATTCAGTGCCGGTATATACGTGCCCGCCGCCGTTCACCACCAGCGCTCCGAACACTGTGCGCCGGATCC
>JAJBSZ010000227.1 GCA_020861125.1 Planctomycetota bacterium
TCGACAAAACCGGCCTCGGCACCTGGATTCTTGCCGGCCACAACGACATGCAAATCGCCACCACCTGGACCGCTTCCCAGGTCACCCTATACCTGGAAGCCTTGAACGGCGCCGGCGCGCACATCGACCTGAGCCACGACTCCACCGCGTCCTTTACCGTGGCGTCGGGGGCGAGCCTCCTCGTGAACCCGGCCGACACGGCGCACCTGATCTCCGCCCGGGACATCGAGTTCGCCACCGGATCCCTGGTGGGAATCGGCGACGGGGGCTATTTCAGCTATCAGGATCTGCCCAACAGCGGCCAGACCGCGCTCCTCAGCCTCCGCGCTTCCGACAGCCTCACCAATAACAGCACCATTGTGAATCCGGATGGCAGCTTCGTCTCCGGGTTCTTCGAATATTCCTACTACGGCCTGGAATGGGACGTCATCGACGGCCTGTCCGAAGACTTGGTGGCCTGGATTGCCACCCGGTCCTATGTCCCCGAGGTCGGCGCCTCCGGCGCCACCACCGCCCCCATCGCCATCGCGGCGCAGGACGTGGTCGGCCGCACCCTCGGCAATCGGAGACGGGCGGCATTCGGTTTGTTGTCCGGCTGTCCGGAGGTATGCGCCGACCTGCCGCCGGAGTGCGCGCCCGAGGCCAGCGGCCTCCGGGTCTGGGCGGCTGGCCTGTACGAATACACCGACACCACCGGCGGCTCCTATCTCGTCCGGACGCCGGGCCTGGCGGTGGGCATGGAGCTGGCCAACCACCAGACGATGTTTGCCGGTCTGGCAATCATCGGGGCCCGGCCGGAATACCGGGGCCAGCACACCCGGGTGGATGCCGACACCCTGGACGCAGCCCTCTACGGCGGCGTACTCCTGCCCGGCCGCATCGAAGCCGGAGCCCATCTCGCCATCGGCCGCGCCTGGTACGACCAGAAGCGTTCCGTCTACGGCGAGCACTACGCCGGCGAATACCACGCCAACACCTGGAGCGCCGGCGCCGACCTCGCCCGCCGCTTCATGCTGGACGACACCTGGAACATCCGGCCCTTCGCCGCCTACCGCTATATGGGCCTGCACGGTCAGGGCTATAGCGAGCACAACCCCGGCGCCTACGCCCTGAAATTCGACTCCCGGACCGAACACCTCCACTTCGTGCGGTCGGGTCTGGATCTGGGCTGGCTGTGCCGGGAGCGGGGCGAAATCGCCGCCAGCGCCTACTACGCCGGTTTCTACGGCAATACCGAGGCGAGCGTCGGAGCGCGGTTTATCCAGGACCCCACCGGCAGCCGCCACGTAAGCCAGGGTGACAAGGTGGACCGCCACCTCTTTGGCCTCGGCCTTTCCGGCAGCTACCGCCTGCGGGACAACCTGGACGTCTACGGCGCCTACAATTTTGAAATGGGAAAGGAAACCCGCAGCCACTACGGCAACGTCGGCCTTTCGGTGGGCTTCTGATTCACCGGGATTCCAGCCATACGGGTCGCCCGGCGGGCTCGAACCGCCGGGCGGCCGGTTAGTCAGGCTAGGAAAATCCGTTCCAGCGAACTCCGGCTGTGGTTGCCGCGGCTGTCCACCGCCTCCAGCCAGTACCGGACATCCCCGGCGCCCGGCGGCAGGTCGGCCTGGTAATGCGACGCCGTCGCCGTCGGTCCCGTTTGCGAGGGATATGGCCCGCGATCCACGAGGGGAACTTCCACCTCTTTGCCGCGACCGGCGTCAGGGCGGAGGAACAGACGGGCCGAGCGAATGCCCGAGACGTCGTAGATCAGGGTGTGCACCGTGCCGGTGGCGTCGGCCGGCTGCAGGCAATTGTTGCCCCAGGTTTCTCCACCGGGATTTTCCGGCGTAACCCACGGCGGGAAAATGGTGGGACCGGTGGTTTCCCGGCCGGCCGCGACAACGGCGTTCAGGCCGTTGGCGATGATCGCCAGCGCCCGGTTGGCCGCTTCCGTCACCTGCCGGTCCCAAATCTCCTGGCCCGTCCAATACCAGTAGCAGCTGGTTTCGGCGGTGAGGAGAAGCCGCTCGGCGGCGCGGACCCCTTCGTCCTCCGGGCAAATATCAAGCATGGTGTGGACCGCATTCTGCAGGGCGGTGAGGATGGCCCAGGAGTTGAGATCCGGCGAATAGGCGGAGGCGTAGCCGGAAAACCATTTCATGAACTGCGGGTCGCCGTTGTCCGCACCGCTCCAGGATCCGGGTTCGAGATGGACGGCGGTGTCGGGATCGGGCGGGAACCGCTGGAGGTAATCGCGGATGCTGGTGAGTTCGAAGCGGGGGTCCCCCTGGAGCCATTCCACCAGCTGGCCGGTATTGGAACCATAGTAGGAATCGGTGCCGCCGCCATAGTTGTCGCCGTCCGAATGCAGCAGGAAAAACGGCGGGTGCTCGGGGTCGTAGCAGCCGGAGCGCTCGACCGATTCCAGCACCTGGCCCAGGACGTCCGGATACACCAGGGCGCCGAAGCCGCCGCGGGCGTCCTCATTGCCCAGGTACCGTTCGGCGGGAATACCGATGATCCGGTACTCCGTGCCATCCACATCCTGGTATTTAACGTACTCGGGTCGCAGCAGGCTGGGCGCGATCTTCGAACCGGCCCAGACATTATGCAATTGCAACCAGTCGTACGCGGGCGGATTCTCCTGCTCCGCCGGGTTGGGCGGAAGCATACCCTCTTCCCGACCGGCGTAGGGGTAGCCGGCGCAGGCCCGGTAGCGGTGGATGGAATCGTACACCACCGCGGTGACGCCGGATTCAAGAAGGGCGGGAATCATCCGGACATGAAAGGCGGTTTCGGGCGGAAACAGGATGGAGGACGCGGCCGTGCCGAAATTGTCACGAATCAGGGTCTGGTGCATCCGGATCTGCCGGACGATATCCCGGGCCGGAATCAACGGCATCAGCGGGTGAAAATACCCGAAGGCGGTGAAATCGGCCCGCGGTGCGCCCCCTTCCGTCAACAGGGTGGTCGCCTCCCGCAGTTCCGCCTTCCAGTCGCCGGCGAAGGCGTTGTGGGCCAGGTTTTCCTGACCGGCCCGATTCAGCTGTTCGATCAGGCTGCCGCTCCAGCTCATGGACAGCCCCGCCGTTGGCAGGGCGGCGTATTGACGGGCGGCCATGGCGACGAAATGACGGTAGGGTCCGGCCCGGGTCGCAAAAATGTCGTCGCACATCCCGTCCCAAAAACCGGTATCGGCGGCGCGGTAATACGGCTGGTGCATGTGCTTGTGGATGCCGAAGTACAATTTCGGCTTGTGGAAAAGGAGGATGCGGGTGCTGTCGGTACGGCGGACGATCTGCGGTGGCGGCATGACCTCCAGCGGCACGAATACCTTGATCCAATCCTCCGGACCGGCGGCGCCGATATCGGCTTGCCGGCAGCCTTCGACCTGCAGGGTATATACCCCCGACCGAAGCAGTCCGGCCGGGATGGTGGCGACGTAGGTCCCGGGAGCGGTATTGGCGATGGCGTCGTCCCGGAGGAGAGCCAGTTCCCGACCGTCGCCGGTCCGGACGATCACCTGAGGAAAAGGGATTTCTCCGTCCGCATGGATGACGATTTCGGTCGCCGGCAGGTAGCCGGTGGCATCGGCGCGGGCGTCGGTGGGCAGGGCGGTTCGATGGATGCGTGTGAACACTTCCGGCATGGCGGCGCCTCCTCTCCGGGCATGGACGGCTTTTCCGGTAGTATCCCCCATGGGTCTCCCCGCGTCAACCGTCCGTTGGGGGCAACAGCCCCGCGTACCCGAGCCAGAGCGTCCGGTGCGTCGACCTCGGGCACACCGGATTCCGGTAATCACGGGGAGGAGTCGGTAACGCCTGGTCCGGAAAAAACCATTGACAGCCGAGAGGAGGGAAATATACTCATCGTTTCCGACCGCCGATGCCGCATCAGGCGATCCGGGCGGTATGTGTTTCATTGCTATGGACGGCGTCGCGCGTCATCCCCGGAATGAGCGCGGGGCGGGTGTCCGTTTTTTTGGTTTACGCAGCTGAGGAAAGACCATGCCCAAAAATACCAAGAAATCCGAACGCGCCGCCCTCCTCAAGGAAAGGCGCAAGGTTCGTCGTAAAAACGCCGCCAAAAAAGCGGCCAAGCGCGCCGTCAAGCGGGTATCCAAGACCCATCCGCACCGCCGCACCGCCGCCCTCCGGGCCCGGAAACGCGCCTGATCGGATACCGTCCGCAATAAAAAAGGCCGCCCGCCACGGGCGGCCTTTTTGGGATCTCATGAGACCGCATCGCTACTCGGAGGGGAAGCGACCGCGGAGCCGAACAGGGAGAGGGCGTTCCGGGTGGTGATACGGGCGACCGCCTCGGGCGTGGTTCCGCGCAGTTCCGCCAGCACCTCCGCTACCCGGATCACTCCCGTAGGTTCGTTGCGATCGCTTATCTTCGGTCGGGGCACCAGGTACGGCG
>JAJBSZ010000274.1 GCA_020861125.1 Planctomycetota bacterium
ATCGTCAGTAACGACACCATCGTCACCAACGAACCGGTGGTCTGAATTCTCGGGCGACACGCCCGGCCACGCACCAGACAACGGTCCCCTACGGGGGACCGTTTTTCGCGTCATGGCGGTAAAAAAAACGATCCCGTCGCAGGGACGGGATCCAAGCGCAAGCCGACCGTATCGGGAGGAGGTGTCGGGCTGCGGTGCCGCATGCCGGTCGCCGGGGAAAGGGTGCGAGATGCCCGGTCGCCAAAAGAATCGGGTTTCCCCTCCCCCGGCTTCACCGTGGAACTCAGTTTAATAATTTACTGCCTCGATTTCGAAATAGGCTTTGGGGTGCTGGCAGGTGGGGCACTTTTCCGGCGCTGTTTCCCCTTCGTAGACAAAGCCGCACTTCCGGCACTCCCAGCGCTTCTTCTCGGGTTTGGCGAAGACCTGGTTCTTGCCGACATTGTCAAGAAGGGCGCGGTAGCGTGCTTCGTGACGCTTCTCGATTTCGGCGACCCGGGTGAATTGCCGGGCGATATCGACGTAGCCTTCCTCCTCCGCCTCCTGGGCGAAGGTCTTGTACATTTCCGTCCATTCCTCATGCTCGCCCTGGGCCGCGGCGGCAAGGTTGGCGGCGGTGTCGCCGATGCCGTCCAGCGCCTTGAACCACAGCTTGGCGTGCTCCCGCTCGTTGGCAGCGGTGGCTTCGAAGATTTCGGCGATCTGCTCGTACCCCTCCTTGCGCGCCACCGCCGCAAAATAGGAGTACTTGTTCCTGGCCTGGGACTCGCCGGCGAAGGCGTAGGCCAGATTCTTGGCGGTCTTGGAATTCTTGTCGATACTCATGGACTCTTCTCCTCGTGCCTCCCGGAAAGCGGCGGCCGGGACACCGTTCCCGTCTGCCGATCCCCCGGGCGAAACCCCGCGTGGGGTTTCAACTGGTATGGTTTGCTGGTCGTCGGGATGACCGGCAGGCGCCGCAGACCCCGCGGACCGTAATGTCCACCGCCGTCACGTGGCCGATGGCGGCGCAGGCACCGGCGGCGCGGTCGATCCCGTCACAGGAAAAATCGTAGATCCGGCCGCAGCACCCACAGACGAAATGGCCGTGGGGACTGGTGTCCGGGTCGTAGCGGATGACCCGCGTCCCCTCCAGCCGCCGCAGGATGCCGGCGGCGGCGAATTCATCCAAAATGCGGTAGACGCTGTCAAGCGCGAGATCCGGGAGATGCGGCCGCAAGGCCTGCCAGACCGCCTCGACACTGGGATGCTCGCGGTTGCCGCAGAGGCAGGAAAACACGGCGCGGCGCTGGGTGGTGCGCCGCCAGCCGTTTTCCCGGCAGAGCCGGGTAAAGGCCGCGTCGTCGTCACGGGACAGGGCGCCAATCATAATCATTCCTTATTAGTAATAATTTGTAGTATAGCCAGGCGCAGGCTGTTGTCAACGGCAATACCAGAAAAAAAATCCGGGACAGTTGTCTGTCCCGGAATGAACCCATGGTTCTGGAGCGGCACCGTCGGTTCTAGTCCATGTGGGAGCCGCCGTTCAGGTCGATCTCTTCGCCGGTGATGTAATCCGCTTCGTCGGAGGCGAGGAAGCAGACGCAGGCCGCGACCTCTTCCGGCTTGGCCATGCGCCGGCGGGGGATGTCGGCGGTCATCTTCCGTTGTTCCTCTTCCGGCTCCAGCCCGCCGCGGATATCGGTGGCAACCAGGCCGGGCGCGACGGCGTTGATGGTAATGCCCTCGGGAGCGATTTCCCGGGACAGCGCCTTGCCGAAGGCCAACATACCGGCTTTTGCGGCCGAATAGTGGGCACCGCCGAACACCCCGCCGCCGCGCTTGGCGGACACCGAACTCATATTGATGATCCGGCCGTATTTTTGCTTGAGCATTTGCGGCATGACCGCCTTGGTGCAGATGAAGGTGCCCTTCATGTTGATATCCACGACCCGGTCCCAATCTTCTTCCGGCATGTCGATGACTTTCCGGGGCGGGGTAACGCCGGCGTTGTTGACGAGGATGTCCAGCCGACCCCATTTGCCGATGATGTCCTGGACCGCCTTGTTCACCGTGGCCGCGTCGATGACGTTCATGATCACGGTCATGACGTTGGGGGTGATGGTCTGCAGCTCGGCGGCGACGGTCTCGAGGCCTTCTTGGTTGAGATCGGCGATAGCGACCTTGGCGCCCTGCTTCGCCAGGGCCAGGGCGATGGAACGGCCGATGCCGCGCGGCGATCCGGCACCGGTGACCAGGGCAACTTTGTCGGTGAGTTCGAACATGGTGATTCCTTCCTGAGAGAGTAGAGGTTGACGGAGTTACAGGCCCGGGAAAAACACGTTGGGCAGCCAGAGAACCAGCCTGGGAATATAGGTGATGAGCAGGAGGACAAGCAGCCGGGGCACGATGAACGGCACGCTGCCCCGGCACAGGGACTCCCGCGGCACCTTGCCGACCGTGGCGGTAACAACCAGGGACATACCCCCCGGCGGCGTAATCAAACCGATCATCAGGTTCAGGACCAGCACCACGCCGATGTGAACCGGATCCAGGTTCATCGCCTTCATGATGGGAACGAGCACCGGCACCACGATGACGATGACCGAGAGGGCTTCCATGAAGGTGCCGAGGATGAGGAAGAATATGTTGAAAAGCAGGAGGAAGAGGAAATGTGACATATCCGTTCCGGCGAGGGCGGCGGCGATGCGGTTGGGCAGGCCCTGAATATTGATGAGCCAGGCGAAGCCGGTGGCGGCGGCGGTGATGATGGTAATGGCGGCGGTGTTCTGAAAGCTTTCGAAAATCAGGTTGGGTATTTTGCGATAGTCCACCTCCCGGTAGACGATGACGCCGATTACCAGGGCGTAGACACAGGCCACCACCGCCGCTTCCGTCGGGGTGAACCAGCCGAGGAGGATGCCGCCGATCATGATCACCGGCGTCATCAGGGGCAGGAACGCCTGGATAAAGCTGTAGGCGATCTTCCCGATATCGAAGTTCAAACGGGGATAATGCTTCTTCACCGCCACGTAGTAGATATAGCCCATGGTGGTGAGGCCCATCAGCATGCCAGGCACCAGCCCGCCCATGAACAGTTTCCCGGTGGACTCCCCGCTCATGACCGCATACACCACCATGGGGACACTCGGCGGGATAATGGGACCGATGGTGGAAGAGGCGGCGGTGACCGCGGTGGCAAACACCGGTTCGAATTTGGCGTCCTTCATCGCCTTCATTTCGATGGCGCCGAGGCCGCCGGCGTCGGCCACGGCCGATCCCGACATGCCGGCGAAGATGATCGACGCCATGACGTTGGCGTGGGCCAGACCGCCGGGAATCCAGCCCACCAGCCGGTTGGCGAAATCGAAAATCTTCACGGTGATGCCGCCGGAGTTCATCACGTTGCCGGCGAAAATGAAGAACGGAATCGACAGGAGAATGAAATTGTCCAGCCCGCGCGTCATCTGGTGGAACATGACCCGGGGTGGATTGGACATGAACAGGAGCAGGTTGAACAGGGTGACGATAATGAGCGAGAACCCGATGTTCACCGACAGCATTATCAGCACCAGAAAAAGAATCAGGGTGATGGCGATGGTCATTACACTTCTCCTCTGGGGACCGCCGGGCCGGGCGTCACGTGCGTTTTTGGCAATGGGGTGCCTCCCCTTTGCGTTGCGGATCGTACAGCTAATCCCAACGCCCAAAAGGAAGGGTTACCCTGGTCATGAAAACTTTCGTAGTTCGTCCGAGTTGAAGTTTCGCTGGTGTCTAATACTGGGACCGTGGTGACGAACTACCGCCCCGCACAGTACGCCTGGATGCCTTACGAGTCGGCGGTGATGCCGTTCCGGATCAGGTTCTCGAGATAAAAAAGAAGGGAAATGGCGAATCCCACTGGCAGGGCGGCGTAGCTCCAGGCCTGGCTCAGGTTGAGGGTCTGGTATTTGGCCCGCATGGTAAACTCCACCACATGGTAGCCGTACCGGATTCCCAGGACCAAGACCGCCAGCATCAGGATGTTTTTGATGAGCATGACCACCTTGCGGGGCAGGCCGGGCAGGGCGTTGGTGAGCATGCCAAAGGCGATGTGCTGCCGGTCGCGGAAACAGGTGGCGGCGCCCAGAAACGTGCACCAGATGAAAATAGCGATGCAGGTCTCATATTCCCAAATGAGGGGCTTTTTGAAAAAATAACGCGAGATGATGCCGACAAACACCACGCCAAGCATGAAGGATCCCAGAACAATGATGAGCCACTTGCAGATCTGGTAAACGGTGTCGCAGACGGTTTTCATAAAGACATCCTCGGTGGTGGAAATTCCACGGGGGGACAGGACGGAGATTACCGGCGCCCGAACAGCACGCCGCGCCGCGTCCCCGGTTCCTTAACCTCCCGGCCCATATCGGAGCGGACGGCAACGCTTTCTTC
>JAJBSZ010000048.1 GCA_020861125.1 Planctomycetota bacterium
GGCTTGCAGGGCATCTTCCACCCGGGCCTTCTTTTCCTTCATCTCCACCTCGGTGGCCGCGCCGACGTTGACCTGGGCGACGCCGCCGGAGAGCTTGGCCAGACGTTCCTGCAGCTTTTCCCGATCGTAGTCGGAGGTGGTGGCGTCGATCTCGCGGCGGATCTGCTCGATCCGGCCCTTGACGTCGGCGGATTTGCCGGCGCCTTCGATGATGGTGGTGTTGTCCTTGTCCACCACGATCTTCTTGGCTTGGCCCAGGGCGTCGATATCGATGTTCTCGAGCTTCAAGCCGAGATCTTCGAAGATGGCCTGGCCGCCGGTGAGAATGGCGATGTCCTCGAGCATGGCCTTGCGGCGGTCGCCGTAGCCGGGCGCCTTGACGGCACAGACGTTCAGGGTGCCGCGCAGCTTGTTGACCACCAGGGTGGCCAGGGCTTCGCCGTCCACGTCCTCGGCGACGATGAGGAGCGGCCGGCGGGACTGGGCGATCTTCTCGAGGATGGGCAGGAGATCCTTGACCGAGGAGATCTTCTTCTCGTACAGGAGGATATAGGCGTTCTCGAGATCGGCTTCCATATCCTCGACCGAGGTGACGAAATGGGGGGAAAGGTAGCCGCGGTCGAACTGCATGCCTTCGACGAGATCGATGGTGGTGTCGAGGGCCTTGCCTTCTTCGACGGTGATGACGCCGTCTTTGCCGACCTTGTCCATGGCCTCGGCGATCTTCTGGCCGATCTCCTCGTCGCCGTTGGCGGAGACGGTGGCGACCTGGGCGATTTCCTTGTTGGCTTTGACCGGCTTGGAGATGTTCTTGAGTTCGGCGACCACGGCGTCCACCGCCTTGTCGATACCGCGCTTGAGCGCCATGGCGCTGGCGCCGGCGGCGACGTTTTTGAGGCCTTCGTCGAACAGGGCCTCGGCCAGGACGGTGGCGGTGGTGGTGCCGTCGCCAGCGACGTCCGAGGTCTTTGACGCCACCGACTTCACCATCTGGGCGCCCATGTTTTCGTATTTATCCTCCAGTTCCACTTCCTTGGCCACGGTCACGCCGTCCTTGGTGACGGTGGGGGAACCGTAGGATTTTTCGATAACCACATTGCGGCCCCGGGGACCGAGGGTGACCTTGACGGCCTGGGCCAGTTTCTTGACGCCGGCGCGGATGCTTTCCCGCGCCTCGGAATCGAATGCCAATTTCTTTGCAGCCATTGTGAACGTTCTCCCAAAGGGTTGAATGATGGTAACGGGTTCCGCAGAAACTTATTCCGCGACCACGCCCAGAATGTCATCTTCGGACATGATGAGAAATTCCGTGCCATCGATCTTGATTTCGGTGCCGGCATAGCTGGTAAAGAGGATGCGGTCCCCCTTCTTGACCTGCATGCTGCCGCGGGTCCCGTCATCGAGAACCTTGCCCGGACCGACTTCGACGATACGGCCTTCCTTCGGCTTTTCCTTGGCGCTGTCGGGAAGGACGATGCCCCCCTTGGTCACTTCCTCGGCTTCCAGACGTTTGACGAGAATCTTGTCACCCAGCGGTTTCACTGCCATTTCCACGGTCCTCCTGTCAAAAAATAGACAATTGTAAACCAACACAAATTAAAAAACTTGAAAACCAACCTGCGGCATGACGGATCATTTCGGTCGCAATTCCAGGGGGATTGAACCGACACGATAATACTAGCAATATCCATGCCATGATACCGGGCGGTTGCCCGGAAAATTTTACCAGAGTCATAACCATTTGCAATCAGGAATGTTATTTTTGTTGTCACCGCGGCCGGGCCGATCCTTCGTCGCCGCCGCCGCCGGTATCCCTGTCATAATGACACGGGAGGTTCGGTCTACCGGGTGATGCCGAGGGAGACCACCGTCTTCAGGCCCTGTTCCACCGTCAGGCTGGAGGCGCGGATACGGTCCTTGGGCACCATGATCAGGAAGCCGCTGGTGGGATTGGGGGTGGTAGGGACGAAGACGAACAGCATTTCCCCGGCAATTTCCTCGGTGCCCGGGTGGGCGGGGCCGGTGATGAATCCGATGGACCAGACCCCATCTCGGGGAAATTCCACATACACCACCTGCCGGAAGGCGGTGGTGTTGTCGCCGAGGAGGGTGTGGAACAGTTGCTTGAAGGTGGAGTAGAGGCTGCGGAACACCGGGGTATTATTGAAGAACCGGTCGGTCAGGCTCACCAGAACCCGTCCCAGCCAGCTGGTGGTGAAAAACCCGATGATGATCAGCAGCCCGAGCAGCAGGACCAGGCCGATGCCGGGGACGCCCAGAAGGCGGAAATCCGGATAAAACCGGGCCGGCAGGAGAGATTTGACCCAGCGGTCGACGATACGCACCAGGCCGATCGTGGTGTAGAGGGTGACGAACGCCGGCGCGGTAACCAGCACGCCCGCCAGGAGGTACCGCTTTAAGTGGGTGAAAAATGAGGTGCGCATCCGTATCCTTTACCACTACCGCTCTCTGGCGGGCTGTGACCGGAACGCCGGCCCGCTTCCCGCTTCCTGAAACTGTATGAAAATCCCCGGTATCATACCACCGCATTTTCCCGTAGCCGGCGAAAATTCGGGCGCCGGGGCGGCCCAGGGCACCCCCAGCCGAATCCGGACACCAAAAAAATCAACGGTATTCGTTTATTTTAAAACACGCTTTACCTTGCCGGATCCTATTCATACACTCGATCGGCATCATCCGAGGGGGCGGAGGCCCTAACGGTGCGCCGATTTCTTACCATTGGGAGTGTGGTTCTTGTTGCCCTGTTGCCGCGGCTATTCGCCGTTGAACCGACTCTGGAGACAGAGGACTGGTCCGTTTTTCCCTATGCCTACGACGGCCAGGTTACGGCCGACGGCAGTGGCGACAACATCGTTCTGCCTGAGGGCACCGTCATCGCGGTCGACGGGGGTGTGCCCGGGTCCCTCAATTATGCCGCGCTGTACGCCACCAACGACGGCTCGATCTCCCTTACCGGCGGGTCCCTTTCCCTCACCAACGTGGAAAGCGTCGGTGCCGCCACGGTGGACACCGGCGGGTACATAAACCTCGACCGGGTGAACATTGTGACGTACGACACGCCGGGCGGGCGGTGGCAGACCGGCCTGATGGCGCGGACCGACGGCAGCATCGATTTCGCCAACGGCGAGATCACCACCATGGGAAATTTCGGTCACGGTGTCCATGCCCTGAACGGCGGCAGCATCACCGTGAACAACAGCCGCATAACGGTCAGCGGAAACTCGGCCGCCGGTGTGTATGTGGGAATCGACTCCTCCGTCACCCTTACCGACAGCGACATCCTTGCCACCTCCTCGGACGAAGGCTACGGCCTGTATGCCATCTACTCTGGCGCCACCATCACCATGACCAACGGTACGCTGACCACCGAAGGGTCGTCGCCGACCCAGGCGCTTCCCGCCGTGTACGGCCGCATGGGCGCTACCATCACCCTCAATACTGTCGCCGTCACGACCCGGGGCGCAGCCGGCGCCAGCGGCCTTATGGCGCGGGAGACGGGGACTGTGGTCACCATGAACGGCGGCAGTATCACCACGGTGGGTGCCGACGCCTACGGTGCCTTTGCCATCCAGGGGGGAAGGGTGGAGCTCGAGGACGTGGCTATCCGTACCTCTGGCGATCGTTCCCACGGCCTGTGGGTGTGGGATGGGAGCTCCGGCGAACTGAACGGCGGCTCCATCGCGGTGGACGGCACGAAAAACGCCGTGGCCGTCCTCACCAGCGGCACCGGCACCGTTACCGGCCAAGGGCAGTACGACATTTCCGGCGACATCCGGAACGACGACGACGGCTCCATCACCCTCGACTTCCAGCCCGGGTCGGTGTTCCGGGGCGGAACGGACGTCGGCGACGGTACCATCGATTTCCGTCTGACCGATGCCACCTGGTACATGGACAAGAGTTCCACCCTCACCAGCCTCGACATAACCGGAGGGAGTATCCGTTACCGGACGGGATCCGGCTACGCCACCCTCACCACCGACACCCTGAGTGGCGGCGGCGGGGTGTTCGCGCTGCGCACCGATGTCGGCGGCGACGGCGGCGGCGTCAACAACCGGGGCGACCTGCTGGTGGTGACGGGCAGTAGCAGCGGCGGGTTTGGCCTGATGGTAACCGACACCGGATCCGGCAAAACCACCGGCGACGAACGGCTCACCGTGGTCAAAACCGCGGACGGCATCGCCCAGTTCGCCCTGGTAAACGGCGAGGTGGACATCGGCGCCTACGTGTTCGGGCTGCGGCGGGTGCCGGAGGACCCCACGGATTGGGAACTCTATTCCGACGGGGAAAAAACCAACCCCGGCACCGAGACGCCGGGGCTCCTCACCAACACGGCCTACCGCATCGCCTTTGTCGAACACCAGACCCTGCGCCAGCGGCTGGGGGAACTC
>JAJBSZ010000210.1 GCA_020861125.1 Planctomycetota bacterium
ACGTGGTCCGCATTCGCATGCCGCCCCTCCGGGATCGGCCGGAGGATATCCCCCTGCTGGCGGAACATTTCCGGCAGAAGTACTGCGCCCGGTACAACCTCGAGCGCAAATTCAGCCCCGAGGTGTTGGCGATCTTCCAATCCTACGCCTGGCCCGGCAACGTCCGGGAGCTGGAAAACGCGGTGGAAGGTGCGGTGGTGCGGAGCGTGGGCACCGTCATCGGCCCCGACACCCTTCCTGAGGAAACCGGCGTCCGCCGCGATTCCGCCCGGATGTTTTTACAGCCCGGGCGCACGCTGGACGAGGTGGAAAAGGAATACATCCTGTCGGAGCTGAAACGCCTCGGCGGCAACAAATCGGGCGTCGCCAAAAGCCTCGGTATCGGGCTGAAGACCCTGTACCGCAAACTGGAGGCTTACGGGACGGACGAGGGCGGCGTGGATGTCAATTAGCCGCCGCCGGGCTGGGTGGGAAATCCGACCGTGGCCGGATACACGCGTTCTCCGATGTCCAATCGGACCACGCGGTGGCAGGATGCTGGCGCGTCGCCACCGCCCGCCGGCCGCCTCTCTCCTGAGCGGAGGACTCGCCTGTGGAGGCACAGACCCGCCCGCGGGCAAGGTCGTCAGCGCTGGAGCGACAAGGCAGATGGTGGTCCTGGGATCGGAACGGTTCGTCCAGCAACAGCCGATCCCAACGGTACTGACAGGCCCGGGCCAGGGCGCAGCGCTGGCGGTCGTCAGCGCAAGAGGGACAAGGCCTGCTGCCGGTACTTGGCATACCTACCGAACGGTGGCAGCCGGGGGGTATCCGTTGGTTCCAGGAAAAATTCCCCCCGCACCAACGCCGGCCTGCCGGCAAGGACGAGGATGCGGGAGGAGACAGCCAGCGCCTCGTCGAGGTCGTGGGTGACGAACAGTACCGACCCCTGCCGCCGCCGCCATACCGCCAGCAGGACGGCCAGCATTTCCCACCGCAAATGGTGGTCCAGGGATCGGAACGGTTCGTCCAGCAACAGCAGGTCGCAACGGTACTGGTAGGCCCGGGCCAGGGCGCAGCGCTGGCGCATCCCGCCGCTCAACGCTCCTGGAAGGTAGTCGGCAAAGCCGGTGAGGCCGACCATGGCGATCAGGTCTGCCACGTCGCCGGCATCGGCCAGCGGGCCGACAGCGGCGATGTTTTCCGCCACGGTCAGCCACGGCAGCAGCCGGTCTTCCTGGAACACGTATCCGATACGGGCGCCGTTGGTCTCCACCGTGCCCTGATCCGGCGGCACGAGGCCGGCGACGATGTTCAGGAGGGTGGTTTTCCCACCGCCGGATGGCCCGAGGACGGACACGATTTCCCCGTCGCCCACAGTCAGACTGACGCCCCCCAGCACCGGCAACGCGCCAAACCGTTTGCCGATGCCGTCCAGGATCAACACGGCAAGTCCCTCCGCCGCGGCACCAGCGCCGCCGCCAGGCCGTCCAGCAGGTAATAGAGGAATATCATGACCAGGGTCCAGGCGACGATGGCGTCGGGCTCGAGGTTCAGGCGGGCGTTGGTGATGGCGCCGCCGACGCCGGAGGTGGTGGTGAGGACTTCGCCCATGACCACCGCCTTGCAGCCGGTGCCGATGGCGATGCGCAGGCCGGCGCGGCAGTGCGGCTGGACCGACGGCAGGACCAGCAGGCGGAAGCGCCGCCAGAAGGACAGCCGGTAGACGAAAGCCATCTGCCGGAGTTTCGGGTCGATGCCGGCGAGCCCGGCCGCCAGGTTGACGGCGATGACGGGCAGTACGGACACGGCAACGATGAACACGCTCGGCCGCCCGCTGAAGCCGAACCAGACAAGAGCCAGCACCAGCCAGGACACCGGCGGTGCCGCCTGGATGAAACCGAGCAGGGCCTGACCGATGCCGCCCAGCCGCCGGCCATGGCTGAACAGCACGCCGAGAAGGCCGCCGGCCGCCCCACCCAGAACCAGACCCAGCACCAGCCGGATGAGCGTTGTTCCCAGCCGCGCCAGATCGTCGGCGCCCGCGGCGATAGCCAGGAGCCGTTCCGCCACCGCCAGGGGACGGGGGACGATAAGCGGTGGGTATCTGAGGGTCAAGAGCCACCACCCGCCCAGAACGATGGCGGCCGCCGCCAGGGCGTAGCCGCGCCGGCTGTCAATAAAACGCCGCATCGGGAATCCCGTCGCCTGCCCCTTCCGGTTCGAAGCGCGTCACCTCCCGGAACCAGGCCTGGACCAGGGGGGCAGCTTCCTTTGCGGCCACGTACCGCAGGCCGAGATGGGGCACCGCATCCGCCACCACCGCCGCCCGCAGTCCGAGGTACCGCTCGGCCAGTTGCCCGGCGGCGGCGGGATGGGCCAGCGTCCAGTCCACCGCGCGCCTGTATTCTTCTTCTATGCGGGTGATCAGGTCTGGCCGACCAGTGAGAAACTCGCCCCGCCCGCCGAATCCCAAGGTCGGGATGGCGGCCGCCGGGCCATGCAGCCGCCGCCATTCCTCGTCGTAGCGGAACGCCACCCGCAGCGCCGGCATGGCCATGATCGCCGCCGTCACCTGCGGTTCCAGAAGAACTGCGTTCTCAATCCGGCCCGCCCGCAGCAACTGGGCCATTTCCGGGTTGGCGGCGTGCAGCAGGGTGAGGTCGGTTCCCGGCTGCAGTCCGGCCGCGGCGAGAAAATACCGGGTCATCACCTCCGGTGGCGAGGTTCGCTGGGGAAGGTAAAGGGTGGCACCGGCCAGATCGGTCCAGTGCCGGAGATCGGGATCGGCGGTAACCAGGGCGATGCCGCCCCAGGTATTGACATTGGTCAGCTGCAGATCGACGCCCCGGGCGATGAGGGTTGCCGCGACGGTCAGGGGCAGGGTAAACAGGTCGTGCCGGCCGCCCTGCACCATGGCCACCAGCTGTTCCGGACCAACCCAGAAATCGAGGTGGAAGTCGACGGTATCGTCGAGAACGCCGCTGTCCACCAGCCGGAGCAGCGGCAGCGCCGCCGGTGTCCGGGAGACGCCGACCCGAACCTGATCCCGGCCCTCGGCGGCCATGACCGTCGCCGTCAGAAAACTCAGCACTAGAAGAACCTGACGCACCAACCCGCCCTTTCGTCTTTCCGACCTACCGCACCTATCGGGCCTTTGTGTTTAAGCGTTTATCGTATATATCGTATTTATCGTATTTATCGTTCAGTCGCACCTCAGTGCCTCACGACTTCACGCACCTGAGTATGCGCCCGCCGGCTGTCCGCCGACCGATTATCAGGCCACCACGTCCGCCACCGTCGCGCCGGTGACCACCTGCAGGTCGGTCGGTGCCAGACGGAGCTGCAACCCGCGGACGCCGGCGCTGACGTAGATCGCGTCCCATGCCAGTGCCGATCGGTCGAGCACGGTCGGCAGGGGCTTTTTCATACCGATGGGCGAACAGCCGCCGCGCAGGTAGCCGGTGACCGCCTGGAGGTCTTTCTGCGGGATCAGGGAGCACCCTTTGTTGCCCGTGGCCCGGGCCGCTTTCTTGAGGTCGAGTTCGGCTGCGCCGGGAATGACGCAAACGATATGCCCGGTGCGGTCGCCGCGGCAGACCAGCGTCTTGTACACCCGCTGTCCCTCCTCACCCAACTGTGCCGCCAGGTGCGCCGCCGACAGGTCTTCCTCGTCCACCCGGTACGCCACCAGCTGGTACGGGATTCCTTGCCGGTCGAGCAGGCGGGCGGCGTTGGTCTTGGCGGGTTTCATCGGCCGGCTCCCGCGGCCAGTGCCGCCATGGTTGCCAGCAGCCATTCCCAAACCCGGCCGGTGGAAGCGATGCCCACGCTTTCCTCCGGACTGTGGGCGCCGGTGATGTCGGGACCGAGGGACACCATGTCCAAATGTTCGCCCCGATCCCGGAACGCCTGGTCGAACACGCCGCATTCCAGGCCGGCGTGGATGCCGGCTTCCGCCGCCCGCCGTCCGAAGAGCCGGAAGTAGGTATCGGCCAGCAGCCGCCTGAGCGGCGATTCCGGCGCATACTGCCAGGCGGGATACGATCCCAAGGGCTGCACCGCCGCGTTCGTCACGGCCGCCAGCTGGTGGATCTGCCCGGTGACAAACGCCAGCCGGCTGTCACTGGCGCTCCGCACACTGACCGTTATTTCGACGTTCGGGGTCCGGGTTCGGACGAGGGCGAGATTGGCCGATGTCTCCACCATTCCACCGCCGGGAAAATCGGGGTCCCGGCTGAGCACCCCATCGGGCAGGAGCAGCCCGGCGGTGAGAATCCGTTCCCATGCCTCCGCCGCCAGCACCCGCTCGGCCGGCGGGGCGGGGGAGAGGCTTACCGTTACCTCGAAGATCGTGCCGGTGGCGGGATCGGGTTTGCCGTCCGCGCTCCGCAGTTCCTGCCGGAACTCCGCCTGCAGTTGGCAACAGCAC
>JAJBSZ010000271.1 GCA_020861125.1 Planctomycetota bacterium
GCATAGGGAAACCAATGGTCGCTCCAGCCGGGAAAATTCAGCGGGCGCTTGCAGTCCGGCAGGACGGAGGGGATCGGCGGAGAGGGTAGTCAGGCGACGCCGGGCCTCCGTCAGCGCAAGGGAGACAAAGGCGGCGGGGGTGGTGGCGACCGCCGGACGGGTCAGACCCAAAGGCTCGGCGAGGACTTCCGGCGCCAGGTGGTTCAGAAGGGACGATAAGCCGTACAGGCGATCCAATCCGTCGACGATAAGGGTAACGGGCGGGCGGCTGCGAAGAGATTCGGCCAGGGTATCCAACCGGTCCCGAACGATGGCTGCCAAACCGGCGATGCCGCTGGGTGGCGCTGTCACCAGCGCGGCGGCGTCCAGCCACACCGCCACTGCGGACGGCCGGTGGTGGCGGGTAAATCGCTCCAGAAGATCGGCCCACCTTTCGTCGGTGGTTTTCTCCAGGCCGTTTGCCAGATCCAACCAGAGATTGGCTTTGGTGAGATGCCAGGAGATTTCCCCGTGGCCGCCGGACGTAGCCATTGCGGCTACGGCTACGGCGTGATAATCCAGTAGTGCCTTGCGCCCGGTGTCGAATTGGCCGAAGGAAAGGAGCCACGGGCGGGCACGGCGCGAACGGGAACGGGCAATCAGGTTCAGGCCCGCCCGCCAGGACCGATCCAGAGGGGTGGCGCCCGATCCGGAAAAGGATGCCGATCGGAGGTCGGGGTGGGCGGCCGATTGCGACACAGAAATTCCTCCCGGCCAGCGTCATCCGCCGAAGAAGATGGCGTGGTACAGCAGCTGAAGGTGCAGACGGAACAGCCAGAAGAGGCCGATGGGAACCATGGCTGGAACGGCCCAGAACCAAACCAGTTGCCGGCGATAGCCGGACGGACAGGTTGCGGAGCCGGCAGGGCTGTGGAGAGTCGGTCCGCCGCCGGTCAGGATCTCGCGGCACCGCTCACCATAGCGTCGACGGACACCGGCATCCACAGGCCGGTGATACCGGCCCCGGTACCCGGCCTGGAGACAGAGGGCGTAGACTTCCACCGTCTGGAACCAGGCCGGATCGTGCCGCTCCACGCCGGCGGCGGCGAGGACGGCGTCAAGCCGCGCGTAAAAATCCATCGTGGAACCGGAGGGTACAAACTCGGCACCGTACCTGCCGCCGGTCGCCAGCGTTTCATCCAGCCAGTCGCAGAGGGCATGCCATGCTGCGGTGGACGAGGCGGCATCCCTCATAGCGGAGCTGTAGGCCTCCGCCATGAGCCGATCCACTTCGCCCATGAAGTCCGGCGAGGCCGGCAATGCCGTGTCCTGATCGGTCCGGTTGGACCTATGGGCCACATACGCGACAAGGGTGCGGATGTCATCGAAGGGATTCATTCAGGATGTATCGGTATTAATCCTCCTGGGGGTGCAATAAAATTGGGAGTCAAAACCTCCCCGACGCCCGGTGCGGCGGCGGCGGGGGAGCGGTGTTGATCATGTGTTCGGCAAAGGCGAAGGCAAGTTCCAGCGACTGGGACGCGTTGAGGCGCGGGTCGCACTGGGTGTTGTAGTTGCAGGAGAGATCCTCCACCCGGTCCGAACCACCCATACATTCCGTCACGTTTTTTCCGGTCATCTCCAGATGCAGACCGCCCGGATTCACGTTTTCGGCGCGGCAGACGTCGATGAAAATTTTGCATTCGTTCAGGATGTCGGTGAACAGACGGGTCTTGACGCCGTTGTTGTTTTTCGGATTCCCGTGCATGGGATCCACCATCCACAGGATTTCCCGGCCGGTGCGTCGGAGGTCACGGATCAAACGCCGGTACACTACCGGTGCCCGTTCCACTCCGGCTCGGAGAATGAGGGTGACTTTGCCTTTCTCGTTGTCGGGATTGAGACGGTCAAGCAGGCGTTCCAGAGCGCCGGGATCGGCGTCCGGCCCGCATTTGACGCCCACCGGATTGATGACACCGCGGAGGAATTCCACCTGGGGACTGTCCGGATCCCGCGTGCGCTCGCCCAGCCAGAGGAAATGGGCCGACGTCGCCACCGGATCGCCGGTCAGGCTGTCGTTCCGTTCCAAGGCCTCCTCGTAGGGCAGGAGCAAGGCCTCATGGGAACAGTAAAAATCCACCTTGTGGGCAGCCGGAATCAATTCCGGCGCTTCTGGCTGGCTGTAGGCACGCATCACCCCGAGAGTTTTGTTGATGGAATTGGCGAGAACTTCGTATTTTTCCCGAACGGCGCTGCGACCGACGAAATCCAGCAGCCACCGTCCGGCTCGGAACAGGTCGGCATAACCGCCGCCGGCAAAGGCCCGAAGCAGGTTAAGGGTGGCGGCAGACTGGAAGTAGGCGTGGACCATGCGGTCGGGATCCGGCAGCCGAGCCTCCGGCGTCGGCTCGATACTGTTGATCATATCGCCCCGATACGTTAATATTTCCACCCCGTCGGCGGTTTCGGTCGGTGCGCTTCTGGGTTTGGCAAACTGTCCGGCAACGCGGCCGACCTTTACCACCGGCTTTTCCCCGACGAAGGTAAAGATCAGGGACATCTGCAGGAGCACGCGAAAGGTATCGCGGATGCCCAGGGTGTTGAAATCGGCGAAGGTCTCGGCGCAGTCGCCGCCCTGAAGGAAAAAGGCCTGACCGTCGGCCGCCCGCGCCAGATCGGACTTCAACTGGCGCACTTCGCCGGCAAACACCAGCGGCGGGTAGGTCTTGAGCTTGGCCTCGGCCTCGCGCAGACGCGCCTGGTCCGGATACTCAGGTATATGCAGTAATTTCTTCGAACGCCAACTTCCAGGTGACCAGGACATGGTGTACTCCTATGCGTAATGGCAGTGATCCGGCTCTTCTCTCCCCCGCGCCGGGCGCGGTGGTAATCCATCCCATGCGACGTCCCGTCGGGTTTACCATACCCATTCCGGGAAGCAAAAGTCAGACCAACCGCGCGCTGCTGCTGGCAGGTGCGGCGTCCGGCTCTTCCACCCTTACCGGCATTCCCAATGCCGACGATACCCGCGCCGCCCTGTCGGTCCTGCAGGCATTGGGTATTCCGGTGGAGAAGACGGCACCCGACGGGTTCTGTATCCGTGGAACCGGTCTGGAATTTCCCATACCACGCGCCGAACTTGACATCCGTTCCTCCGGCACGGTGGCCCGTTTCCTCCCCGGACTGCTGGCCGCTGCCCCGACGGGTGAATGGCGTCTCCGCTCCTCCGATCAACTGGCCCGCCGACCCCTCAGCCCGTTGATCGCCGCTCTGACCGAATGGGGCGCGCGGATTACCAGTGAGCGTCCCGACGCCTCGTTTCCCCTTACCGTGCGGGGCGGAGGTCTCGCCGGTGGCCCGGTGACGATTTCCGCCGCGGCTTCCAGTCAGTTCGCCAGCGGCCTCCTTCTGGCCGCGCCCTTATGCCGGCGTCAGGCCGTGGTAACCATCGAGAGTCTCGATCCGGACGAAGCCTATATCGACCTCACTCTGGAGTTGATGCGTGCCTTTGGCATTGAGTCCGCCTCGGAAAAAAGCGGATCACGTCAGGTCGTCACCGTGGCCGCTCCCCAATCCTACCGGGCGGCCTCCGTCCGGATTGAGGCGGACTACAACAGCGCCTTGTACTTTCTCGCCCTGCCGCTGGTTGTCGGTGGCACAGCCACCGTCAGCAACCTGACGGAACGGTCGGAACAGCCGGGTCGGAAATTTCTGGCCGTCCTTTCCCGCCTCGGGGCAAAAGTCACCGAATCTTCGGCGGGGGTTAGCGTTACCGCGACGGGCGGCCTTCTCCGCGGCGGCTTCGACCTCGACATGCGGGCCATGGCGGAAATGGCGTTGACCCTAGGGGTGCTGGCTGTCTTCGCCGACGCGCCGATCACCATGACCAACCTGTCGCACATCCGTGGTCACGAAACCGATCGCCTGACCGCTTTGGCCGACCTCTTGCGCCACGTCGGCGTCGCCACTGACGTGGGACCGGATTGGATACGGATTCGGCCCCGTCCCCGGCACGAATTGCCAGCCGCCACCATCGACTCTCGGGACGACCACCGCCTGGTCATGTCCTTCGCCCTGCTGGCTCTCGGCGGCAACGGTCTTACCATCACCAATCCCGCCGCCGTCGCCAAGACCTTTCCCGACTTCTTCACCCGTCTGACGGGTGTCGGCGCGACGGTGTTACCCGTCTGACTCCAGGCGCTGTTCCAATTTGTCCAGTTCGTCGATAAGACGCCGCCGGATGACATCCGCGTGGGGATTGCCTTTTTCTATTGTCAAAAACAGATCCCAGGAATCGGATAGCACAATGGAGGCGAACTCCTGCAGCTTTTCGTAAGCCCGGGTGGCCATGGGGGACGGTTCGAGGCCGAGCTCCCGGAGAGCCCGGCTCATGAAATGCGTCATGGCCTGGACCTTCGCCATTTC
>JAJBSZ010000475.1 GCA_020861125.1 Planctomycetota bacterium
GAAGAGGACGTGTTCAGCCCTGGTTATGTGGGATAAACAAGCCAGCCGTTAACGTCCAGGTCGTCTTCACCCGGCGAGGGAAGCAACCACGATACAGTGAAAATTGGTGGTACCGAGGAGAAAAGGAGAGAGAGAGATGAAGAGGATGTTGGCTTTGGGATGCGTGGTCACCATGACCGTGGGATCCGCCCTGGCTATCGACTGCAACCCCTGCCCGCCTGCGGAAAAGTGGGTGGACGTCTGCGAGACGGTGCAGGTGCAGGTACCGGTGACGGAATACGTGGAGGAACCGGTGGAAGTCAAGGTAACGCGCATGGTGCCCTGCGAACAGGAGGTCACCACCTACGAGAACAAATGGACTTTTGAACTCAAATGCGTGCCGTACATGAAAAAAGAGGTTGTGTGTGAAGAATACACCGTGAACGAACCCCGCACCGACTACCGTGAAGAAACCCGGTACCGTACCGTCACGCGCGTCGTCTGCGATTACGAGGAAAAAACGGTCATCGACAAGGTGTGCGAAGAAGTGTGCGATCCGGTCTCCGGCCGCATCCGCAAGGTCTACCGCGACGAATGCCGCACCGTGACCGTGCCGGTCAAACGCAAAGTGTGTGAGGAAGTTCCCTACACCGTCAAGGTGCCGTGCAAGGTAATGGTGCCGGTCACGAAGACCCGCAAGGTGGTCCGGGAAGTCCCCAGCACCAAGGAAGTCCGGACGCCGAAATGCATCAAAGTACCGGTCACCAGGAAGGTTACGGTCATGAAGCCCATGATCGAAACCCAGACCGTCCTGCGGAAAAAAGCGGTCTGCACCACCAGAACGGTGGAGAAACAGGTGGTGCGCAAGGTCAGGGTTCCGGTGGAACCCGGCTGCTGAATCGCTGCCGGCAACGGTCTACCGACGCAGATGAGGGAACTCCCGCCCGGCGCGGAGTTCCCTTTTTTGTCGCCGTAACCACGGAACGAGGCCGTTCGGAGAAAGCGCCGCGGCCCAGATTCATTAATGGATGGCAAATACTCTTGCTTTTCTAGCGGGTATCCGTGTAATCGTACGATAAGTACCCTTTTGCCGTCCACCTGCAACTGCCCAATACGTGAAGTTCACGCGGTTGCTAGCGGAAGACCGCGTTTCCATGACGACGAGCACCGAGCAGACCACTGAAACCGTTGCCGCCAGCCGGGCGCCGTGGGCCGCCGTGAACCGGGCATTTCCTCTTGGGGTAATCGCCCTGTCCCTCGTCGCCATAATCATCATATGGCACCACGCCATCAGCCGCCATCTGCAGCTCCAGGCGGCCACCAACAGCAACCAGGCCGACAGCTTCGCCCAGGAATTTCGGATTTTCTATACCAATCTGGTCCGGGCCGGCGATGTCATCGTCGAGACCACGACCACCGCCGAATCCTCCACCATCCGCCAAATGTCGGTCAACCCCTTATGGAGCCGGCGAATCTCCACCGCACTGGACCTCACCGCCCTCCTCTGCGGCGCTGATATTGCCATGTTTTCCGACCACGAGGGCATCCCGATCTCCCTCTCCAACACCCCCGACGCCGCGGAAATCCAGGCCAATTCCATTCTCGGCGACGGCGGGTCCATGCATACCGGGGTGCATTATTTCCGCAACCCGGCCTCGGGGAAGGAATATCTCGTCGTGACGCCTTCGGTGCTGACGGACGATGACGACCAGCAGGTGGCCTGGCTTTCGGTGATGTTCACCATCGAAAAGTTCCTGGAGCATTGCGGCGACGCCTCGCGGGAGATCGATCTCATAGACGGTTCCGGCAACGTGGTCTATTCGACCTTCCATCTTTCCGAGAAGTATGAATTCCAAACCGTTCTCCAGGATATCTGGAACGGCCCGCCGCCTTCCGGCGACGATATCGCCGCCGCGTCGGTGCAGCGGGACGGACGCGGCGGGTACGGCTATGTGCTTCTCCCCGGCGGCAGCCTCGCCGCCATCGCCCCCATCGTCACCCACCTGGACAGCCAGTTATTTTTAGGCACTTTGGCCACCGTGCTGGTGCTGGGAGCGATGGCGCTGGTGCTGCACACCTTCGCCAAGCGCCAACGCCGGCGGGAGGAGGATCAACGGCTGCGCTTCTATCTGGCCGAGGTCGAAAAGGCCCGAAAAGAAGCCGAGAGCGCCAACCGGTTCAAAAGCGATTTTCTCGCCACCATGTCCCACGAGATCCGGACGCCGATGAACGGCATCATCGGCATGGTGGACCTGTTGAGCCGCACCCGCCTCAACGAAGAGCAGCGGGAATATTCGGATATCATCAAGAATTCCGCCAGTTCCCTCCTCACCATCATCAACGACATCCTCGATTTCAGCAAGATCGAGGCGGGCAAGATGGTTATCGAGGAAGCGCCGTTCGACCTCCAGGCCACCTCGGCCGAGTGCCTGCGGCTGCTGTCCGCCCGGGCCGAGGAGCTCGGGAACGAATTGGTGTTCGATTTCAACGAGCTGGTACCCAGCCGGATCATTGGCGACATGATCCGCGTCCGGCAGATCATCCTCAATCTGGTGTCGAACGCGGTAAAATTCACCAAAAACGGCACGGTCTGGGTCATTATAAACGGCCGGCCTGAATTGCCGGGCCGCACCGTCTACGACATCCAGGTGGTGGACACCGGCATCGGCATCAAGGCGGAAATGCAGGAGCGGATTTTCAACAAGTTCGAACAGGCGGCTTCGGAGACCACCCGCCGTTTCGGCGGCACGGGTCTGGGCCTGGCCATAACCAGACACCTCACCACCCTGATGCACGGCGAGCTGTCGTGCGCCAGCCAACCCGGCTGCGGCTCCACCTTTACCGTCACCCTGCCCCTGGCCCATGCCAAGAGTCCGACCCGCAAGCTGGAGACTCGGGAAGCGCCGTGGTCGGGTGGTACGGCGGTGCTTTGGGAACCCCACCATCCCTTGCGCCGGGTCCTCGCCCGGATGTTGACCTCGCTGGGTCTTTCCGTCCACGAGGCGGCGGACGGGGAAACGGCCTTCGCCCGGCTGCGGGAGCATCCCAACGAAGGCGGCATCCCGACGCTCATCGTGGTGCCCAACACCCAGCCGGCAGCGACCCGAATCGCGATCACGGAATTGCGGAAGGAGTTCGGCGCCGCGCCCGTTATTTTTGTCACCTCCTATCCGGCTCTGGCGGAGGAACTCCCCCGCCCCGAGCCCGAAATCACCTACGACCAGCTCTTGGTGAAACCGCTGTGGCGGGAACAGGTGCACCAGGCCTTGCGCCAGGTGTACCACGCCGGACGGCAGCGGTCGCAGACCCGCAGTCTCCTCCGGAAAACCGACGCGCCCGACCCCGGACGGCCGGAGGCCGCCCCGCCGCCGGCCCAGGAGGCAACCATCCTGTTGGCTGAGGACAACTTCGTCAACCAGAAGGTGGCGGTGGGAATTCTCACCAAACACGGCTATCGCGTGGACATCGCCAACAACGGTCTCGAGGCCCTGCAGCGGCTGCGGGAAAAGGAGTACGACGTCGTCCTGATGGATTGCCAGATGCCGGAGATGGACGGCTTCGAAGCCACCCGCCGCATCCGGGCGGAGGAGCAGACCCGGAACGACGGCAGGCACCAGATAATAATCGCCCTCACGGCCAGCGCCATGCTGGGCGACCGCGAGGAATGCCTTAAGGCGGGTATGGATTCCCATGTGTCCAAACCGATCAACCCCACCCACCTCATTGCCACCATCCAGCAGTTCGTCATGGGTTCGGATTCGAGGGACCCAACCTGACCCTGCCAGCCGGCCCCGCCTCCGCCTTTTTTTATCGCGTCGGCATCCGGTTTTGTCGATAACAAGGAGAGAGCTACCGCCCCGACTGGCGGTGCCACCGGGTACCGGATGGCTTTTTCATGGAGGAATACGGATGAAGGCGGGAATGTCCCGATGGGTTCTGGCGGCGGCGCTGTCCCTCCTGTTGGCGCCGGGCTGCAACGAAGAGGTGGTGCCCGACACCGCCATGACCCCGGGCGACGTCACCCTCTACCGGGATGTGGAATTCGATGACATACCGGTTCCCGCCGGGTATTCCCTCAATCCCCATACCTCCTACTCGTTTCAGGGGTCCATGTTCCGCAGCGGCGTCTTCCACTATTTCGGGCCGGTGGAGTGGGGCGCGGCCCTGGACTTCTACCGCACGCGGCTGCCGGAAAACGGCTGGGCGCTGGAGAACACCGAACGGGGATTCGATTTCCGCGTCTTCCATTTTGTTAAAGGTCAGGAAAAACTCATCGTTGTGGTGCGCCAGACCCGTGACGGGTCCCGCGCCGAACTGCAGCTGGATGACATCGGCAAAAACGACCTGCTGCTCCGGGGCAAACTGCCCTCGGCCCGCTAGCCTGGCCCCTTTCTCCCCATTTTTCCCTCCATAACCA
>JAJBSZ010000374.1:0-2812 GCA_020861125.1 Planctomycetota bacterium
CAGCGGACTGCCCGTACTATACCATTATGGCGGAACCGTTACAAGACGGATCCGCAAACTTTCCCCACCCCTCGTCACCCACTACAAGACGCTTGCGGGCCGGCGGCGGATTTCTATAATCGATGGTTCAATCGAATGACCAGCATTCCGTCTGCTCAACCAACTCTTCACGAAGGGGATATCATGGATGTAACCATGCCGCAACTGCTCAGCTTTATGGCGGCGCAGAAAGGTTCGGACCTGCATGTTTCCGCCGAGGCCATTCCCCGCATGCGGCTGCACGGCGAACTCAAGCCCCTCTCCCTTCCCGTCCTGACCAAGGAAGAGGCGACCAAAATTATCTATTCCATCCTCTCGGAGGAAAACATCCAGAAGCTCGAAAAAAACAAGGACCTCGACTGCTCCTACGAGATACCCAATGTATCCCGCTACCGCGTCAATGTCTGCTACCAGCGGGGCCGGATCCGCGCCACCATCCGAACCATTCCCACCGATATCAAATCGTTTGAGGATCTGGGAATGGTCGGCGACGTGTTTACCAAAATCTGCCGGACGCCCAAAGGAATGATCCTGGTTACCGGCGCCACCGGTTCTGGCAAGTCCACCACCCTGGCCGCCATGATCGACTATGTCAACCGCAACCGGCCCAACCATATCGTCACGATTGAGGATCCGATCGAGTTCGTTCACCCCGACAAGATGTGCATGGTTACCCAACGGGAAATCGGTGCCGATACCAATACCTTCGCCTCCGCCCTCAAACATGTGCTGCGGCAGGACCCGGATGTGGTTCTGATCGGGGAAATGCGGGACCAGGAGACGGTACAGGTCGGTTTGGAACTCTCCGAAACCGGCCACCTCACCTTCGCCACCCTGCACACGTCGGACGCGGTGCAGACCATCAACCGAATCATCGACATTTTCCCGCCGGAACAGCAATCCCAGGTCCGGACCCAGGTCGGCTTCGTCCTCGAGGCGGTGGTCTCGCAGCAACTGCTGAAAACCAAGGACGGCAAAGGCCGGTGTGTGGCGCAGGAGATCCTCCTGGCGACGCAAAGCGTACGGGCCAACATCCGCAGCGACAAGATCCACCAGATCTACTCCTCGATCCAGACCGGCTCCCAGCTCGGTATGACCACCATGAACCAGTCCCTCATGCGTCTGGTCAAGGAAGGCAAGATCGATGCCCTCGCCGCCCTGAAAAGTTCCAGTCGCGCCGAAGAGTTGGAAAAGATGCTGGAAGACCTCGGTCCCATCGATGCCCCGCCCGCTGCTCCCGAGCCGGCGCCAGAGGCGGCTAAACCCAGCCCGCCCGCCGCCTCGAGTGGACCGCCGGCGTCGGGCGGCACCCGGGCGAAATGGTAAAGGGCGTATCCGTGCGGGCCGGACCGATGGGTTTGGCCCGTGCCCTTGGGGGTGGGTAAATTAGCCGGAAATCCGCGAGGCGCGGGGTGATCCCGACTGCGCCCACAGATGCGGGGGTTTTTCAGAGGCCTTCCGCGCGATACCAATCCCGCACCTCGCCGGCGCGCCGGTGCAGGTCGGTGATGCGGCCCGCCAGCCGTTTCGCCGCCTCCAGTGCGTCCAGATGGGGAAACGAGGTGGGCAGGCAGAGGATGCGGCCCAAGGCGTTTTCCACCACCGGCAAGGCGGGCGCCCGATCGCGGTAGTAACTCATCCGTTGGCAGCCGGGATAAAAATACATCCGGCACAGGACGTTTTCCCGGAGCAACGCCTGGTACAGAACATCCCGTTCCAGCCGGAACGCCTCGTCGATAAACAGCGCAAAGTACCGGTAATTGTTCCGTCCCCAGCCGTCCACCGGGTGGATCCGCAGCCCGGGGACGCTGTCCAATGCGGCGGTATACTCCCCGTTCACCGCCTGCAAGCGCCGTCGCCGCTCCGCCAGAGCCGGAAGCGACGCCAAGCCAAACGCAGCCGAGATTTCCGATCCCTTGGCATTTGTCCCCAGTTTTCCCGCGTCGCCGGGCAGGGAAAAGCCGAAGTTGCGCCGTTCCCGCAGTTCCAGCGCCAGCGCCGCATCGTTGGTGAGCACCGCCCCGCCTTCCAGCGTGCTGAAATATTTGGTGGCGTGAAAACTGAGGAATTCCGGCACGCCATAGCCGCCGGGGGGCGTTCCGTCACGGTCGCAGTCGAAGGCGTGGGCGGCGTCGGCCAGCACCACGATGCCCCGCTGCCGGCCAAACGCCGTCAGGGCCGGCATGTCGGCCAGCACGCCGAAGACATGGGTGGGGATGATGACCCGGGTGGCGGCGGTTACCCGTTTTTCCAGGTCGGCAACGCTCATATTGAGCGTGGCGGCGTCACTGTCACAAAACACCGGCCGCAGCCCCATCCATTCGCAGACATGGGGGGTGGCGACAAAGGTGTTGGCAGCCACCACCGCTTCCCCCGACCGGATCCCCAGGGCCTGGAGCAGCACCATCTGGGCCAGCGTGGCGTTGGTCATGAATACCGCTTGCCGCACGCCATGCCTGAGGGCGACCTCCTCCTCCAGACGCTCGGAGAGCGGGCCGCTGTTGGTCAGGATATTCCGGGCAAAGGCTTCGTCCGCCAATTCGTGGAACCGAACCCGGACCTCCTCCTCGACGATCGGTCCGCCGACGTGCTGCAACGACGAGAAGAGCGGCGCACCGCCGAATATGGCTGGCTCCATGGTTCTCCCGGCATCAATCGATGCGAATGGGGCTGCGGTCGCCGTCCCGACGGAGAAGGGCGTCGTTGGTAATAAGATGGCTGAAGGCCCGGCGCAGGGCGTCGGCATTGTCGAGCCGGAAGAGAAGACGATCCA
>JAJBSZ010000374.1:2822-4387 GCA_020861125.1 Planctomycetota bacterium
CCAGGAGAAGACCAGCCCGGTCCGCCTCCCGTACCCTCCGGGTCACGTCGGCCAGATATGCCTCATCGTCGATCATCCGGAGACAAATGTCGATCCACGCTTCCATGGTGTCGCCGACCAGTTCCGACAGGCCGATCCGATGCAGAAGGGTTGCGGGGTAACGGTTGTATTCATGCCGGCCGCGCCAGACCGCCAGGGGCAGGCCGAGGATCAGGGAATCGACCACCGTGGTGCCGCCGCCAAACGGGAAGGAATGGAGCGCCATCCGGCCCCGCTCCTGGCACTCCATGTACTGGTCGTAGGAGTAATCCGGCTGGATGATATAGGCATCGGTCGGCAGGATATTGGCGAAATCCTGAATCGTCGCCATGAAGGAAGAATTGTTGGTGGAGCCGCAGCCGGGGAAGATGGAAAACACCACCGGCCGGCTCGCCCGGTCATGCAGGGTACGGAGGACCGTGGCGATGCGGTAGTTGTTTTTCATGTGCATCCAAGGACAGTTGATGATGAACTCCTCCGGCGGCGGTGGGCGGCGGGGTTGGTAGTCCGGTTTGATCGGATGCACGGAGAGGCCGGGCAGCAACACCAGCCGTTCGTCGTAGTTTTCTTCCGGGGCGTCCGGGGTCTCCACCTCGGCGCCGGAGAGAAAATAATCCATGCACGGGCTGGCCGAACTGACCGGATGGCCGGTGCCCATGCACTGGATAGGGGCGAGGCGGATGTTGGCGAGATACACCGATTCCTGGCTCATGCCGACGTCCGGAAAATACGCCAACTGGAAATCGTTGTCCATGATGCTGGAAATGTCGATCTTGGTCGGCGACGCCTCGATGGTATGTACTTTGGCGAACAGCGAGGTCTCCGGCGGGATCTTGCTCCGGGGAGCGATGTTGACGAGGGTCAGGTCGTAGTCCCGCGCCAGCTGTTCCACGTAGGGCGCGAAGGCGCGGTAGACGGCGTGCTTGCCGTTCCAGTACGCGCTGACCACCGCGATGGACCGGGGGTTCGGCCGGTTGTTGATCCGGACGGGGGAGACATATTTGGCGATGGCCCGGTTGAAGATCCGCTTGAGGATGCGGTCCCGGTTGTTGTCGATGTAGGTGCAGCGGAAATAGCCGCAGATCAGGTCGGAGTCAAACGGTTCGAAGCGCGGGTCCACGTTGGCCAGAAAGTACTCGTAATTTTGCTGCACCACCGGATGCACATAGGTGTCGGCCCAGTTCCAGAGGCTGGAGTACCACAGCGAGGCGAGCATGGGGTTGGCGTCGAAAAGCGGGGCGATGGGAATCTGCAGGTTGCTCCGCGGCGTGTAGAGGAGGAGGAGCTTCGCCATGTTGTCGGGTTGGCCGATGATCTTCTTGATGCATTCGTCGCCGTTCCGGTGCGGCGTCACCGCCAGCAGGTTGGTGATGTTCCCGTTGAGGGTAAAAAGAACTTCGTCGCCCGGGGCAAACTGGAAGCCGGGACGCTCCAGCACCCGGAACCACAGGCTGAACACCTCTGTAAAATAATTCTGTTGCTCGCACCTGTACATAATGAGTTGCTTCGTTCGGGCTGTGGTGAAT
>JAJBSZ010000169.1 GCA_020861125.1 Planctomycetota bacterium
CGGCGGCCGGCTGGGGGGCCCGGCTTTTTTTATATCACACCGGAGCGGGCCATCACCCGGGACATGGATTGGGGCATTCCGGTGCCGCTGCCCGAGGCCGAGGGCAAGGTGCTCTACGTCTGGTTCGACGCCCCTATCGGCTATATCACCTTCAGCCAGGAGTATTTCGAGGCCCAGAACCAGCCGGACGGCTGGCGCGATTTCTGGCAGAATCCGGAAACCGGCCTGGTGCATTTCATCGGCAAGGACAACACCGTTTTCCATACCGTCATCTTCCCGGGCATGCTCATGGCCCACGGCGACTATCGGGTGGCGGATGCGGTGGTGGTGAACGAATTCCTGAACCTCGAGGGGGACAAGATCTCCACCAGCCGCGACTACGCCGTCTGGGTGGACGAATTCCTGGCGGCCTTCCCGCCCGACCCGCTGCGCTATTACCTGACCGCCATCGCCCCCGAAACCGCCGACGCCGACTTCTCCTGGAAACAGTTCCAGGGGCGGAACAACGGCGAATTGGCGGACAACCTCGGCAACTTCATCCAGCGCAACCTCACCTTCTGCCAAAAGTACTTCGACGGCAAGGTGCCGATCATCGACCAGCTCACCGCCGCCGGCCAGGCCCTTTTGGAAGAGATCGAGGTCGCCCGCCGGGAAATGGCCACGCTTCTCGAGGAATTCCATTTCAAGGCGGCTTTGGAACGGCTGATGCGCCTGTCTCAGAAGGGCAACCAGTACTTCGCCGAGGAAGAGCCGTGGAAATCGCGTAAGACCGACATGGCGGCCTGCGGCCGCACCATGTTCGTCGGCCTGAAACTGGTGGAGGCGCTGGGCGTATTTATGGCACCGTTCATGCCCCACGCCGCCGCCCGCCTGCGGGAATTCCTCTGCCTGCCGCCCCTGGCGCCGGGCGACTGGGATGCCCCCAGCCGGATTACGGGCGGCAGTCCCCTGGCGGCGAGCGAAGTGCTGTTTCCCAAATACGATGACGCCGCCATCCAGCCGCAGATCGACAAGCTGCGCCGGGCCGGGGAATAGGCGCACACCGCTGTCGACGGGTTTCAGGGGAAAGGCAACAGTTTGTACCAGGGGGACGTCGGCATCGGCCGCAGGTGAACATGGTGGCAGCCCAATCCGCACTCGACATTCTCGTCCGCATGCCCAACTGGCTGGGGGACTGCGTCATGGCCATGCCGGCCCTCGCCCGCCTCCGCCAGGCGTTTCCGGGCGCGGACCTGTATCTGGCCGGCCGCAAGGGCTTCAACGCCCTGTTTTCGGCCCAGGAGGGTGTCGCCGGCTTTATCGAAGCGCCGGCCAGCGGCTTCGGTAAACTGCTTCGGGGAATTTCCGACACCCGCCGGATCCTCCGATCCGCCGGGGTACCGGCCGATCCCGACCTCGGCCTCCTCTTTACCAATTCCCTCTCCACCGCCGCCTGGATGTGGCGATCCGGCGCCAAGTCCCGCATCGGCTATGATCTCGACTGCCGGCGGTTTTTCCTTACCCATCCGGTTCCCTGCGGCGGACTGGAATTGTCGTGGCATTTCATCCAGTATTATCTGTGGCTGGCCGCTTTCGCCGAAACGGTGCTGGCGGCGGACGGCGCCGGGTCGGAGGGCGCAACCGCCGCCGTGCCGGAGCTGGTACCGCCGCGCCTGCGGGTTGGTGACCCGGCCAGGGCGGCCGCCGCGGCCACCCTGCGCCAGGCCGGCATCGACGGCCAATACGCCGTTCTCGCCCCCGCCAGCGCCTACGGCCCGGTCAAGGACTGGCCGCCGCACCACTACCGCCGCCTCATCGACACCCTGCGCCGCGACTATGCCCTGCCCGTGGTGATTACGGGCGGAGGCGGCCAGACGGGGGTCTGCCGGGCCATTGCCGGCGATCAACCCGGAGTCGTGGATCTGTCGGGAAAGACCGATCTGGACGTTTTCGCCGCCCTGGTGGCCGGCGCCAGCCTGTTTGTCGGCGGCGATTCGGGCGGCGCCCATGTGGCGGCGGCCATGGGGATCCCCACCGTGGTGATCTTTGGCATTACCAACCCCACCCGCACCTGCCCGACGGGCGAGAGGGTCCGGACCGTGGGCGCCGGATCGGCGCATGATGTCCGCCTGGCCACCCCGGCGGCCCGGGAGGCGGCCCGGCAGGCGCTGGAAGGCATCGCGCCGGAACGGGTGGCGGGAGCGGTGGAAGGCATGCTCTGACGGGTTTCCCGTGCCGTGCCGCGGCGGGCGACCGGTTATGCCCACACCCGGCTGCTCGCGGGCCTCATCCTGAAATAGTATGGAAAATTCATGCAACCGACGCTTCCCGCCGCGCCGCATTTTTGTATTGTCCGCCTGTCCGCCATCGGCGACACCATCCATTCCCTGCCCCTGGCCGCCGCCCTCAAGCGCCGGCATCCCGATGGCTCTCTGGGCTGGGTGGTGGAAACGCCGGCGGCGCCGCTGGTGGTGGGGAGCCCGGTGGTGGATTGGGTGGAGGTGGTGCCGAAGGGCTGGCTGAAACGCCCGAGCCTGGTCTGGTCCCTGCGCCGGCGGCTGCGGTCCCGGCGGATCGACGTCGCCTTCGACCCCCAGGGTCTCAGCAAAAGCGCGGTCGCCGCCTGGCTGTCGGGCGCGCGGCACCGCGTCGGGTTTACCCGGGGAGAAGGCCGGGAACTGGCGCCGTGTCTGGCCACCATCCGGGTCGAGCCGACCGGCCGCCATGCCGTCGACCGCACCCTTTGCCTCCTCGCCGGCATCGGCGCGGCGCCTCCGGCGACGCCGGAGTTCCCGTTCCCCGCCTGCCCGGCCGCCGACCGCCAGGAGCTGGACGCATTCCTGGCCGCACCCGAGTTCGCGCCGGGCTTCGTGCTCATGGGCCCCTGGGGCAGTTTTCCCGCCAAGCTGTGGCCGCTGGAGCGGTTCCGGCAGGTGGCGGAATCGTTGCGGGATACCGACGGCCTGGTGTCGGTGGTGCTGGGCCACGGCGAGGCGGAGCGCCGGCTGGTGGCGGCGGAGGCGGCGTTGTCGGGTGGATCACTCCGGCTGGCGCCGGCGGTGTCGCCGGCCGGGGTGGTGGAAATGGCCCGCCGGGCCAGGCTCTTCGTGGGGTGTGATTCCTTCCCCATGCACGCGGCGGCCGGGGTGGGCTGCCCTAGTATCGGCTTGTTCGGGGTGACTGATCCGGAGCGGTTGGGTCCCTACGGCCCGCGCGGCACCGCTCTGCACCAGGGCCTCACCCTGGTGGGATCGACCCGGGAACGCCGGGCCCTCGGCCCCGAGGCCATGCTGGCCTTGACGGTGGAGACGGTAACGGCCGCCTGCCGGGACGCCCTCGCCGCCAGGTGACACCGGGACGACAAGCCGCTTCGTCACCCGCCGCCCGACGACCGGGGTCCGGCATCGCTCACATTTCAGGAATCACCACTTAGAGGTAAAAATACAGGCTGTTCTGCAGGTACTCCTCCTGATACTTGTCCGCCAACCGGTGAAGAAACCGCCGCATCGGCGCTGCCGCCGTCGCCATGCCCTGCGCCAGCAGGGCGGCGTAGCGCCTGCGCTCCGCGCCGTCCGCCTTGGTTTTAAAATAGCCCCAGACGTGTTCGGCGGCGTTGGTCTCCGACCCCGGCGTCGGCGGCGTCGCCAGGGCCGCGTCGATGATGGCGTACATCGCCGCCGGATCGGGCTGGTCGGCCTTGAGCAGGGTGCGGATTTCGCGGTAGGCCCGCTGGCTGTGGCGGAGCACCGTGTACTTGTAGCGGGCCCATTCCGCCGTCAGGGCCGGGCGGGTCGGACCGGGCCGCAAACAGGTGAGGCACTTGATCGCCGAGAGGTTTTTGTCCTTGACCTCGAGCATGACGTCGGCCGTGAAACCGGCATACTCACGATAGAAGGCGGCGAAGGTCGCCGCATCCACGGTCTGGGAGTGCATGCCCGGCTTGCCGCCTGGAAGCTGCTCCGAATAGTGGATCTTTGGCCGGCCGTCCCGTTCCCGCCAGGTGGCGGCGGACCGTTCCAGCCAGGCGCCGGTGGAGCCGGCGGCCGGCGGCACCAGCGCATGGTGGAAGACGTCCATCACCACCGTCAGGCCGAGGTCCGCCGCCAGCGCATGGACGTCGTCGATGGCATAGGACACGTCGTCGTTCTCGAGCACCACCCGGCCGGCCGCCGCGGCGGGCAGGGCGGCGAACCGGCTTGCGAAGCGCCGCATGGCCGCCCGCTTGTCGCCGTAGACGCCGCCGATATGCAGGATGATCTTGGCGTCGGTGCCGACACCGAGGGCGTCGAGAAACTGGCTGTGGTAGACGATGTCCTCCACCGCCCGCGCCGACACCCCTTCGTCCTGAGAGTTGAGCACTGTGTACTGGCC
>JAJBSZ010000496.1 GCA_020861125.1 Planctomycetota bacterium
TTATATATATGTGCAAAATCGATGCAAGGCCATTCCACCCGAAAACGGTTGAAAAACCAGAATCTGGAGATTCCATGCCCAAGGATTTCGTCGGTTTTGGCGCGTTGAACGAGGCGCTTCTCACCTGGCAAACGGCGGGCTTCCGCCGCATCCTGGCGGTGGCCAGCCATTCCAGCTGGAATCGTTTCCGTGACCAGGGTTTGCAGCCCTTGTGCGCCCGCTGCGAGATCAGCGTGTTCTCAGCCTTTCGCCCCAACCCGGATATCGCTGACATAACCGCCGGGGCGGACCAACTCCGGAACTTTCAGCCCGACCTGATTCTCGCCTTGGGCGGAGGCAGCGCCATCGATGTGGCTAAAATGATGAAGGTGCTGGCCTATGCCGAGAACGGCGGCGAGACGGCCCCCAGCGGCGAAGGGCCACCAGTGGCGGCGGTGGCGACCACCGCCGGCAGCGGCAGCGAAGCCACCCAGTTTGCCGTCTACTACCGGGGGGAGGATAAGCAGTCCCTGGCCCACCCGTCCCTCCGGCCCGAATACGCCGTGGTGGACCCGGAGCTCACCTATTCCCTGCCCCCGGACCAGACCGCCGCCACCGGCTTCGATGCCCTGGCGCAGGCGGTGGAGGCGTACTGGGCGTCGTCCACCTCGGCGGAGGCTCAGCACCTGGCCGCCACCGCCATCAGGTACATCCTTCCCAACCTCTACAACGCGGTCACCGCCCCGGGCCCATCTTCGCGCTACCATATGGCCCAGGCCGCCTATCTCGCCGGCCAGGCCATCAACCATACCCGTACCACCATGCCCCATGCCCTGGCCTACCACCTGACCAAACGCTACGGCCTGCCCCATGGGAGCGCCGTCGCCCTCACCCTGCCCTACTTTTTCGTTCTCAACTGCGATCGCCGCCACCCGGTGGTGAGCCCGGCCGGCGACGACGGCCACCGCCGGACCATGGCGGGACTGGTGGAGCTGTTGGGACAGAAGACGCCGGAGGACTGTTTCCACTTTTGGCGCAACCTGCTCCGGGCCTGCGGCCTGCCGGTGACCTTCGCGGACATCGGCCTCACCGACGCCGAGGCCATGGGCCAGCTGGTGGACAGCATGAATCCGGAACGCATGCAGAATCATCCGGTGCGGCTTTCCCGGGAAACCCTGATGGATGCTTTTCTTACCTATGCCTGAAAGAACACCTGTGGCAAAGCCGGAATTCTGGCGGCGGGCCATCCTCCACGTGGATATGGATGCCTTTTACGCCGCCATCGAACAACGGGACAACCCGGCCCTGCGCGGGCAGCCGGTGATCGTCGGCGGACCGGCGGAAGGCCGGGGGGTGGTGGCGGCCGCTTCCTACGAAGTACGGCCGTTCGGCGTGCGGAGTGCCATGCCCACGGCCAAGGCTCTCCGGCTCTGTCCCCATGCCATCCTGGTCCGGCCGCGGCGGGAACGCTACCAGGAGGTATCGGCGGCGATTTTCGACATCTTTTCCCGGGTGACCCCGCTGGTGCAGGCGGTGAGCCTGGACGAAGCCTTCCTGGACGTTACCGGCTGCCAGCGGCTGCACGGGGATCCGGTGCGGATCGCCCGGCGCATCCGCGCCAGTATCCGCCGGGAAACCGGCCTCACCGCCTCGGTCGGGGTGGCGAGTTGCCGCTTCGTCGCCAAGATCGCCTCCGACCTCGACAAACCGGACGGCCTGACCGTCATTCCCGAAGCCGAGACCTTCCTCCGCCTCGATCCCATGCCCGTGACCAAAATCTGGGGCGTGGGCCCCGTGACCAACCGCCGGCTGCAGGCCATGGGCATCACCACCATCGGTCAGCTCCGACGCTGGCCGGAGGACGCGCTGGTGGCGGCATTGGGACGAACCGGCCGCGACCTCTACCGCCTGGCTACCGGCCACGACGACTCGGCGGTGGTGCCGGAGGAGGAGGAAAAGTCCGTGTCCCACGAGACCACCTTCGCCACCGACATCCTGGATCTGCCGCAATTGGAAGCGACCCTGCTGGACCTGACGGAAAAGGTGGCGGCGCGGCTCCGCCGGCGCGGGTTGGCGGGCCGGACGGTATTCCTGAAACTTCGCTACCACGATTTCAGCACCGTCACCCGGCGCACCACTCTGGCCGACGCAACCTGGCTGACTGATAGTATTTACCGCGAAGCGACGGCCCTCCTGCGCCGCCGCACCGAAGCGGGAAAGCGGCCGGTCCGCCTCATCGGCGTCGGCGTCGCCAGCTTTCAGCGCGAGCGTGAGGGTCAGGGTTCCCTGTTTGCTCCCACCCGCAAAAGCGAGGAAAAGCTGGAACGGCTGGCCGAAGCCACCGACGCCATCCGTCGCAAACTGGGTTCCGCCGCCATCGCCCGCGCCAGCGTCCGGTTTCGCGGGACGAGCGCGGATGGAAAAAATTTGCAATAAATTCCGTTTCTCGCCATTGACATCCGCCGACCGGTCCATATACTGTCTTCTTCCAACGAGGTACCATGATCGCGTAGCGCAATTGGTTAGAGCACCAGACTGTCGATCTGGAGGTTGCGGGTTCGAGTCCCGTCGCGATCGCCATATTGTATGCCCCGCTTCCTTCGGGAAAGCGGGGCTTTTTGTTTTTCTCCGTCCACCGGCCCGTCTATGGCACCATCCGGCCGAACCGAACCGATGCCCTGCACCCGGGCGGGGACCTGAATTCCGGCGCTCCTGAAAGGGAGGGATCGGGTAGGGCCACTGTTTTCCCGGTAACATTCTGGAATCAGGCGTCACTCACCGGGTGGAAACCGGAGAAGCTCGAGGAGAAACCCATGATCCGCTACTGCACTTTCATCGCCTGCGTTTTGGCCTGGACCGGGTATGGCTCCGCCGCCCAGTACAAGAACTGGATGTTCTCGCACCATACGCCCACCGATGAGGAAATCCGGGAAATGAGCGCGGCCCTGGAAACCGTGTCTGCGGAGGTATTCGCCCTGACGGCGAAATACGACGGCTGGATCCGCGACCACGAACGGGCTGCCGACACGTCAGCCAAAACAGCCGAGCGGAATCTGGAAACGGTGAAAAAGGAGTACACCGCCCACCTCGAAACCGTCCGCACCGAGGGCAAGAAAAACGCGGACGCCATCACCACGCTCCACCGGGACATGCAATCGTTGCAACGGACCCTCGATACCCTGACCCGCAAACTGGACACCCTCAGCCGATCGGTGGACCAGCTGGATTCCAAGGTCTCTGCCCTGCAACGACGATAGCGGCCCAAGGCACGACCCACACCCTTTTGGTGGTGGGCACGCTCGAACGGCCGGCAAAGGGAAGCGGAGAAGCTGGCAAGCGCGGCGGCACCTTGGCGAAGCGCAAAAGAGCGCCGGGTTTGGATGACCGCTGGAGGAAGCGTCCGAAAGCACGGCGTCGAGCGCCGGCTCGGGGTCCCGGTGGCGCACGACGAGTCCCACCGACCTGATTCCGAGGTATCGCGGCGTGGGGGTCCTGGCGCAGCACCAGTCCGACTATTTTCCGGCTCCAACCGGGTTCGGCCTGTCCCACGGGAGAGGTCCAGCTTTCGCCCGACAAGGTGGATCCGAGGACGGAGCCCCTCACCGGTCGGCGGAGGTGGTTTCATCCCGGTTGCGGCGCGACCTCACCAGGGAAACAAAAACCGGCCGGATATTCGTATCCGGCCGGCTTCAGAGTAATGATATTTCGGTACCACCCTACTTCGCCAGGGCCGCCTTGGCTTGATCCACCACCAGTTTGAAGGCTTCCGGTTGGTTGATGGCGAGTTCGGACAGGGTCTTGCGGTCCAGTTCGATCTTCGCCTTGGTCAGGCCTTCGATAAAACGGCTGTAGGACAGGTCCAGCGCCCGGACAGCGGCGGAAATGCGGGTGATCCACAACCGGCGGAAATCGCCCTTACGCTTACGGCGGTCGTGGGTGGCGTAGACCTCGGCGCGGATGACCGCGCCCTGGGCGATGCGGCGCAGCTTGGACCTGCCGCCGACAAACCCTTTGGCCTTCTTCATCGCCGCCTTGCGCTTTTTATGTTGCGCCACACCGGTGGTTGAACGTGACATAGACTAGCTCCTTGACTGTGAGGCATCCGCCGTTACCGCGGTCGATGCTCTGGTGTCGCGCCAGGCCGGATGGCCAGCCTGGGCCCATGGTGACCCCGTTCCCTAGATAAGTCCGAGACCCAGCCGGATCTGCTTGACGGCGGCGCTTTCCAGGGGACGGATTTTCGACAGGCGGCGCTTCTGGACCGCACTTTTGCGGACGCGTTTGTGACGACCGCCGGCACTTTGGCCATAACCTTTCCGGGGCGGGTCACCCGGCCCCGTTTCACCCGACGT
>JAJBSZ010000072.1 GCA_020861125.1 Planctomycetota bacterium
CGGGAACCTGCCTCGCGCACCGGGTCTACGTGTTCGCCTATGTTGACGGCGATGCCATCCAGGTGGAGGGCAGTTTCAGCCGCATCCAGAAGGTGCGGCATGGCGCGGTTGTGGTGACGGACGGAGAAACGGGCGCGGTGCTCCTCGAGGGGGTGACGGACGATCAGGGCCGTTTCCGCTTCCGGCCGCCGGCGGACTTTCTCGCCACCGGCCACGGCCTGCACATCCGGCTGGACGCCGGGGAAGGGCACGTTGCCACCTGGAAGATGCCGGCGGCGGACCTGGCGGCCCTAACCCCGGTCGCCACAACGACGGACCATACGGATCCGGTTGGCCCCAATATCGACCCGCAGGCGCTGGAGGCCCTGGTGGGACGGGTGCTGGACGCAAAGCTCGCGCCCCTCCGGGAAGCTCTGGCCCGGGTCGAAGATCCGGAGCCGGGTGTTCGGGAAATTGTCGGCGGTCTCGGCTGGATCGTCGGCATGCTGGGCCTGGCGACGTACCTGAAATACCGGCGGTAACGCCGATGCCCATGGTTCCCGCCGCTGCCACCGCGTACCGTTTTGGCGCCCTGGATCCGAGGGCGCTTCTCCTCGCCGCTACCGGCGCGGCGCTGGTGTTTTCCTGCCTCCGGACGCCGGCGGTGGCTGGCGGCTGTCTGCTGTTGGCCGTGGCGCTGGCCGGCGCCGTCCGGCTGCCGCCGGGACCGATCCTGAAACAACTGGCGGTGGTGAATGTTTTCATCCTGTTCCTGTGGCTGACGGTGCCGCTGACCATTCCTGGCGATTGCGTCGCCCGCCTCGGCCCCCTGTGCTGGAGCCGGGAGGGTCTGCGCCTGGCGGCCCTCGTCACCCTCAAATGCAACGCCATCGTCCTGGTGGGCATCACCCTCACCGCCGGCATGGAATTGCCGCTCATCGGCTGTGCCCTGGAGCGGCTGTGGGTGCCGGCGAAGCTGGTGTTCCTGTTTCTCTTCACCTGCCGCTATATCCATGTTATCGGCCATGAATGGCACCGGCTGCGCACCGCCGCCGACCTGCGCGGCTTCGTGCCCCGGACCTCACTCCATACCTACCGCACCTTCGGCAACATGCTGGGCCTGACCTTCATCAACGCCATCGATCGGTCGCACAGAATTTACGAAGCGATGCTGCTGCGTGGATTCGACGGAACCTTCCATACGGTAACGGAACTGCGAAGCCGCCGGCGGGACCGGATTTTCCTCCTGGTGTTTTTCCTGTTTCTCGCCGCGGTGCTGCTGCTGGATCGCGGGGTGGGCTGACGGCTATGGACGACTCCCCGATCGTGGTTCTCGAGAACATCCATTTCGCCTACCCGGAACGGCCGCCCCTCTTTGCGGGCCTGTCACTTGCCTTGTCCCGGCATGACTCCATCGGCCTGCATGGCGCCAACGGGAGTGGCAAAACCACCCTCCTCCGCCTGATCATGGGTCTCGAAACACCGCTGGCCGGCCGGATTTGCCATCACGGTGAAACGGTGGACAGCCCGGCCGCCCTGCGCCGCCTGCGCCGGAATGTCGGTCTGGTCCTTCAGAACAGCGATGACCAGTTGTTTTCCGTCACCGTGCTGGAGGACGTGGCTTTCGGACCGTTGAACCTGGGCCTGGACCGGCGGGCGGCGCGGGACCGGGCCCTGGCCACCCTGGCGGATCTCGGCCTGACCCGGCTGGCCGAGCGCTCGACCCACCGTCTGTCCGTCGGCGAAAAAAAGATGGTGTCCATCGCCTCGGTCCTCTCCATGCGGCCGGAAGCCCTCTTGCTCGACGAACCCAGCGCCTCTCTGGACGAGGCGGCGCGGGAACGGGTGGTGGCGGTACTGCGGCAACTGGCTATCCCGCGCATCGTGGTCTCCCACGACCGCGATTTCCTGGTACGCACCACCACCCAGCAGGCCGCCATGCGCGGCGACGGACAACTTATCCCCGCCACGACCGTGGTCGACGGAGAGGATACCAACCGACCGGAAAAGCCGGGCCTTCCGCGGGCCTAAGCGATCCGGAACCTCCACCGCCAGACGCCCCTGCCGTGGTTCTGGAAGGCGGGGAAGACCTCCGTGCCTGCGTCGGGGGAGGGGAATCCGCGTTGGAAGACTGGTAGAGAACAACGCGGAAGTGGTCGATGATCACTACCGTATCCTCTCGGCCGCGCGACGGGCGAGTTTTCCCTCTGCCAAAGGACATGCCATGAAAACCATCATCCGTTCTCCCATGCGGTACATCCAGGGCAAAAATATCCTGGCCGATCTCGCTGCCGAGGTCGCGACCCTCGGCAACCGGGGCGCCTTCGCCCTGTCCGGACCGACCGCCCTCAGCAAATACGAACACGTTCTCCGCGACAGCTTCGCCGCCTCCGGCCGCCCCCTGGAACTCCGCCGCTTCGGCGGCGAATGCAGCCAGCGGGAGATCGACGCCGTCTGCCAGGCCGTGACCGCGGCGGGCTGCGACCTGATCATCGGCCTTGGCGGCGGCAAAACCCTGGATACGGCCAAGGCGGTCGGCCTGCAGCTTTCCATTCCAGTGGCCGTCGTCCCCACCGCCGCTTCCTCCGACGCACCCTGCAGTGCCCTGTCCGTCCTTTACACGGACGAAGGCCGTTTTGACCGCTACCTGATGCTCAAAAACAACCCGGACGCGGTTATCCTCGATTCGGCCGTGGTTGCCGACGCCCCGGTCCGCCTGTTGGTGGCCGGCATGGGCGACGCCCTGGCCACCTATTACGAAGCCCGTTCCTGCCATCAGTCCCGGGCCACCGCCATCGCCGGCGGCGTCTGCTCGGAAACCGCCCTGGCGCTGGCCACGACCTGCCGCACCCTGTTGTTCGAGCACGGCCTGCGGGCCAAACTGGCGGTGGAGCACGGCATGGTGAACACGGCGCTGGAAGCGGTCATCGAAGCCAATACCTACCTCTCCGGAGTCGGTTTTGAAAGTGGCGGTTTGGCCGCCGCCCATTCCATCCACAACGGGCTTACCGTCATCGAAGCCACCCACGCCATGCTGCATGGGGAAAAGGTGGCGTTCGGCACCCTGGTACACCTGGTGCTGGAGAATGCGCCCAACGACGAGGTGGTGTCGGTGGTGGAGTTTTGCCAGGAGGTGGGTCTCCCCACCACGCTGGAGGGGCTGGGCATCGCCGGGGCGACACGGGAGACCATCATGCCCATGGCAGAAGCCGCCTGCGCCGCCGGCGAGACCATCCACAACATGCCGTTCCCGGTCACGCCGGAGGACGTCTGTGCCGCCGTGTTCGTGGCCGATTCCATGGGCCGCATGCTGGCGTAAAAATCACCGTTTTTATCGAGGAAAATGCGGTGAAAACCGCCTGAGCGATTCCACGGGGCGCCCGTCCGGGCGTCCCGTGGTTTTTTTTCCGCCGGGAAACGGTAAAACACCGACGGGGCCGTTAACGTTAAGGACAGATACAAACAGAAGGCGTTACCGATGGGTTTGTACCGTCTGACTTGTGTTCTGTTGGAACCTCGCGTTCCGTTGGGTATGTTTTTGAAAAGGAGAATGTAATGTCCATCGCGAAGAAAACACAGCGCGCGCTGGTGGCGACCGCGCTGATCCTCGGCCTCGGCATGGGTGTGGCGTCGGCCCGTGACTTCTGCCGTCCCTGTGCCCGCCCGATCGTCCGTCCGGTTTGCCCGCCGCCGGCCCCGGCTCCGGTCGTCGTCCAATCCGGCTGCGTCGGCAACCCCTGCGACAGCGCCATCACCACCACCAGCAGCGTCAGCAGCACCAGCTACAGCGCGCCGTCCTATTCCTACGGGTCCACCTCCTACGAAGTGACCCCCACCAGCGCCAGCACCACCAGCGCCACCACCTACCGCACCAACAGCATCCTCAAGCCCGGCGAAGAAGTCCCCTACGTCCCGGGTCTCTAAGGAACTGCAGCGGTACAGGCAACAACCGAGCCTTGCCCAGGATTATGCCACAAGCCGCCGCTCCCCCGGCGGCTTTTTCCGTGAGAGCGTCGGTGTCCCGGCGCGGAAGGAGAATGGCCATGTTGAAAAAAGTATGCGGGCTGTCGCGGCCCTTCGTGCTGGTGCTGCTGTTGGCAGCGGTAACAGGGATCGGATTCGGCTCGGCCGAGGCGTCCGACCGGTGTTCGTCCTGCGCCCAACGCCATGTCCAGAAGGTCCGCCGCTCGTGCACCTCCTGCTTCGCCCGGCGCCGGGTGTACAGCGAACCGGTCCGGTACCGGCGGGCCGGTTCCGGCAGCTGCCGCAACTGCCGGTAACCTACCCGGAATGTAAACTCCCGCATCGGGAATCTACTCGTTTACCGTTTCCGTTTGCTACCGGCAGCAC
>JAJBSZ010000197.1 GCA_020861125.1 Planctomycetota bacterium
CGCCTTCCTGACCAACCTGCTGGCCCTGAACGCGGCGGTGGAAGCGGCCCGGGCCGGCCGCCACGGCCGGGGGTTCGCGGTGGTGGCGGAAGAAGTTCGCAACCTGGCCGGGCGTTCCGCCCGGGCCGCCCGGGAAACGGCAGTCATGATCGAGGAGATGGGCGGCCGCATCGACGACGCCACCGCCAGTATCGAGACCCTGGTCAGCCTGCTCATTGAAATCAAGGAAAATGCCGAACGCCTGCGCGATAATTCCGACGAGGTGGCGCGGCTGGCGAGCCAACAGTCCCTGAGCGTCAACCAGGTGCATGTTACCCTGGAACAGATCAGCCGCTCCGTGGATTCCACCATCGTGGTGGCCCAGGAAACCGCCACCCTGGCGGAATCCATTTCCCGCAAAGCCGCCACCCTGCACCGCCTTACCCACGAGCGGGACCTCGCCGTCATGGCTGGCGAATTCGCCGCCCTGGAGTTCGACCGGCCCGCGGCCGACGAGCACCCCGCCTCGGCCAGACAGCCGCTCTCGCACCGCTCCGGCGGTCTGCCGGATCGGTATCGGGGGGAGAGGGAATGAGGACCGACGAAGACAACACTACCCGCATCATCCGCCGGTCCCCCACCGACACGGCCGACTTCGAGGGAAAACCGCCGCCGGTTTTTCTGGAATCGATGAACCTGGAGCGCCTGCTCAACCACCTGGAAGACGCCCGGCCCTCCATCATCGCCGACGTGGCCGAGGACCAGACGCCGCCGGCCCGCTATCTCATCGGCCAGGAACTGGGGTCGGGGTCGGTGGGACAGGTGATCGAGGCCCGGGACCAGCACCTCGGCCGGCAGGTGGCGATCAAGATTCTCCACGACGGCGAGGGCCTGAGCCGCGACGGCATCGCCCGGTTCGTGGCGGAAGCCCAGATCACCGCCCAGCTGGAGCATCCGTCGGTAGTGCCGGTGCACGAGATCGGCATCATGCCCGGCGGCATGCCTTATTTCAGCATGAAACTGGTCAAGGGCCGGTCCCTGGACGATCTGATCAACCACCTCCGCATCGGCGACCGCGAGATCCGGCGGCGGTATAACTATCTCGCCCGCCTCCGGCTGTTCCAGCGCATCTGCCAGGGGGTGGCCTACGCCCATGCCAAAGGGGTGGTGCACCGGGATCTCAAGCCCGGCAACATCTTCATCGGCGAATACGGCGAGGTGCAGATCATGGACTGGGGCCTGGCCAAAACGGTGAAGACCGACGCCGACCAGGGCGCCGCGCCGGTGAGCACGGTGCGGCAGGCATCGGGCATGAACACCTTCGGCGGCGCCATCGCCGGCACGCCGGCCTACATGAGCCCGGAACAGGCCCGCGGGGACTTCTTCCGTATCGGGCCCCCGTCCGACGTCTTCGCCCTCGGCCTCATTCTCGCCGAGTTGATGAGTCTGTACCGGGTGTACCGCCAACCCACCTTCCAGGCCACCCTGGATGCGGCCCGGGATCCAGCCGGGGAGGTCGACATCATGACCCTCGGCGCGGCGGCGAACTTCAGCCAGGGGGTGGATCGGGTCATCCGCAAAGCCACCCAGCCCGCCATCGAACTGCGCTACCGCCACGCCGGCGAACTCTCGGCCGACATCGCCAAGCTGATCGAAGAGCAGCTGCCGCCGTCCTCCATCAAGCGCTCCCTCAACCCGGAAGACCTGGACGACATGGACATCTCCGGCCGCTACCTGACGGTGGTGTTCCGCAAGCGGAACTCCTTCTGGGCCGGCGCAGCGGCGGTGCTCCTCCTCGAGGCGGTGGCGGCGGCGATCTGGTGGTTTGCCTAGTACACAGTCAATTTTGAAAATGTAGGTGTCATCTGCACATTACGGGACGGTGAGGAAAGTGACTGTGTACAAAACCACGATCTCAATCCTGACTACGTACTAGGCCGGCCTCCGAGAGCGGAAGCACGCATCCCCTTCCAAGATCCCCTCCATGCGAACCACGTTTGTCTCCGGTTCCCCGGTGGGATGCCCCGTCAGCCAATGGCGACCACCGGCTCCGGCGTCGGGAACGCCAGCCGCGGCCGACGGTACCCGGAACGGCCTCAGCTTTCAAACGCCTCCGCCACCAGCCGCATGCTGTCGGCGATGGCCAGGTGCTGCGGACAGGCGTTTTCGCAACCGCGGCAGCCGATGCAGTCGCCCGCCCGGGCGCGGCCATCGGTCATGTTGGCGTAGTGGACGGCGGGAAAATTGCGGTTGCCGTAGTGTTTCAGGTTGTTGTAGACGGAGAATAGGGCCGGAATGTCGATGGCCTGGGGGCACTCGGCGATGCAATAGCGGCAATTGGTGCAGGGCACGGCCATGGCGCGGCCGATCGATTCCGCCGCTCGGGCCAGCGCCGCCCGTTCCTCCGAATCGAGGGGCTGAAAGTCCTTCATGACCGCGACGTTTTCCACGGTTTGGGCCAGCGAGCTCATGCCGCTGAGAACGGTGATCACTCCCTCGAGGGAGGCGGCGAACCGGAGGGCCCAGGAGGCGATGGAGCGATCCGGCCGGACCGCCTTCAGGATTTGTTCCGCCTCCTCCGGCAGCGACACCAGCCCGCCCCCCTTCAGCGGCTCCATGACGATGATCGGTTTGTCGTATTTGCGGGCGATCTCGTAACAACGCCGCGACTGGATCGCTTCGCTGTCCCAGTCGACGTAGTTGATCTGCAGTTGCACGAACTCCATCTCCGGGTGCGCCGCGAGAATCGTCTCCAGCAGATCCGCCTTGTCGTGGAAGGAAAACCCGATGCGGCCGGCCCGGCCCTGTTCCTGGAGCTTGCGGACGTAGGCGAAACCGCCCAGCTCCCGGGTCTGGCGGTAGGAGCGGGCATTCAGGTTGTGGAGCAGGTAATAGTCAAAATGGTCGACGCCGCACCGCTCCTGTTCTTCGGTAAAGAACCGGTCGTAATCCGAGGCCTGGGTGACGAGAAAGGTGGGCATTTTGTCGGCAAGGAGAAATGAAGATCGGTCCTTCCGTTCCACCAGCGCCTGGCGGCAGGCCGCCTCCGATGTCCCCTCGTGGTAGGGATAGGCGGTGTCGAAATAGGTAAAGCCGTTGTCGAGAAAAACGTCGGCCATCCGGTTGACCTGATCCTGATCGATCGCCTGCACGTTGCCGGCCTCGGTCAGCGGCAGCCGCATGGCCCCGAATCCCAGTTTTTGCATGTTCCTCTCCTTGCGTACACGTGGCCTGAACCATGCCGGATAGTGTACCGCAGGCAAGGAACGACCGGCAGGAAATTCCGCCGGCGGACGGCTATTCCCCGACCCTATTCCGCCACCACCAAGGACCGGTTGGTCCAGCCCATATCCATCAGCGCCTGGCGGGCCAGGGTATCATGTTCGGCGCGGGTGAGCTCCTGATACCCGTTCCGGGACTGGAACACGCGGACGTTGTCGTCATAGGCGGCGAGGAAACGGTTGCATTCGTTGTCCTGCAGCTGCCGGCCCAGTTGCGCCATGGCGAGATCCCGCGCCGTCCGCAGGTTTTCCAGCCGGCCGCGATCCTCGGCCGTGCCTTCGCCAGCGAAAAGCCGGACGTAGCGATCGAATTCGGCGGACCCGCCGCCGCCCAGACGGTGGTACACCTGCCACGCCTGTTCCGGATCGCGCAACGATTCCGCCGCCGCCCGGCCATCGAAATCGTCGCACTGCTGCAGGAGAAAGGCGTAATCCGGCTGCTCCGGCACGCCGCCGGTCCGCCGGCGCTCGGTCACGGCGGCTTCCAGACGGGCAGCCGCGGCCGGGTCCCGCCGGCGGATGGCGTCGAGCTGAGCGGTATCGCCGTTCGGGCTGGCGACCACGGAGCGCCAGGCCGCATCCACCGCCATCAGGTTGTCGATGGCCTGGCGCCGGCTTTCCGCTTCCCGGACCTGCCAATAGCCAGCCATCGCCTGGTTCCGTTCGCCATCGTCGGCATAGCGTTTGGCGGCAGCCGCCTCGGCCTCGGCCGGCGCCAAGCCGCTTTCCGCCCACGCCCGAGCCCCGGCGCGGATGGCATCGTCGGCCACCGCCGCCGCACCGCGCCGACGGTACTCCGCCGTCGCCTCCGGTCCCAGAGCGCGCTGGACCGCCGGCGCATCCAGCATGGTCGAGATCCCGGCCGGATTTACCTCCAGCCGCCGATCCAGAACCGCCTGGCAAAACTCGCGGTTGGCGGCGTCGAGGCGCCCGCGCTTTTCCTCCGCCGGCAGGTCCGGAATGGCGGACTCCACATTCAGGAGGTACATGTCGCGGAGACCCGTTTGCGTCCCGTCGTCGAAAAGGTTTTCCGGCCGCCGGGCCAAATCCAGAAACGCCTGGTTC
>JAJBSZ010000431.1 GCA_020861125.1 Planctomycetota bacterium
GCGCTTTCCAGGGGACGGATTTTCGACAGGGGGCGCTTCTGGACCGCACTTTTGCGTACGCGTTGGGGACGACCGCCGGCACTTTGGCCATAACCTTGCCGGTGCGGGTCACCCGGACCCGTTTCACCAGACTTTTACACGGTTTTTGTTTAGGCATTTCGTATCCTTTCCTGCCATCAATGCGAGCCGTCAGTTCACCGCCGGCTCCGAAGCATCATCACGGTTCGGGACGGTTACGCCTCGTCCGTTACCGCGTCGACTTCTTCGTCCTCTTCCACATCCTCGGCCTCAGCCTCGGCCATCAATTCTTTCGGGAGTACCCGGGTGATACGTTCCAGATCCGCCTGGGCCCGCCTTTCGGCTTCCAGCCGTTCCAGCTCGGCCAGACGCTTGCCCTCCTCCTTCTCGCGGGCGGCGAGAATCTGCTTGAGGTTGGCCAGCGGCGCCAGGGTCATGGTCATCTTCTTGCCGTCCTTGCGGGGAGCTTCATCCATCTTGGCGATATCGGACAGCGGCTTGGCGAACTGTTCCCGCAGCAACTGCTCGCCCAGATCGGCGTGGGAATGCTCCCGGGCGCGGAACATCATGATAAACAGCACCCGATGTCCGGCCTCGATGAACTCCCGCGCTTTGGAACGTTTGATGCCGACGTCATGCGGCTCGATACGGAAGGACTTGATCCGCAGCTGTTTCAATTCCGAGGCCTGGTGCTTGCGCTTCTGTTCGTGCTCGCGCTTGGCCTGCTGGTACTTGAACTTGCCGTAGTCCATGATGCGACAAACCGGCGGCTTGGCGGTGGGGGATATCTCCACCAGATCCAGCTCCGCCGTCCTGGCCCGGTCAAAGGCCTCACTCAAAGGAACAACCCCCAAGGCTTCGCCGTCCTCCCCGATCAGCCGCACTTCTTCACCGCGAATCTGCTCGTTGAGCCTCAGTTCCTTTTTGTTGCCGCCGTTGGTCATCTAGCCTCCCCTGTCGTGGGCCTTGAGCGCGCGTTCCGCTTCCCGGAACCCGTCGCGCCCTTCCTCTCCCCGTCGTTATACCGCTTTTTCCGGTTTGGGCGGGAGACGCCGTTCCCGGATTTCCGTTACCAGATCCGCCACCAGGTCGTCCACCGGACGAAGACCGCGATCGCCCAGCAGCCGGCGGCGCACCGCCACCTCGCGCGAATCCCGCTCCTTTTCCCCGACCACCAGGAGCACCGGGACCCGCATCAGCTCGCCCTCGCGGATCTTGGCGCCGATCTTGTCGCCGCGATCGTCGATCTCCGCCCGGATACCGTGACGGCGGAGCGTTTCCAGAACCTCCCGGCCATAGGGAATCGACGCGTCGGTGACGGTCAGCACCTTGACCTGCACCGGCGCCAGCCAGAGCGGGAAATCGCCGGCGAAATGCTCCACCAATCCGCCGATGAAACGCTCCATCGATCCCAGCACCGTGCGATGGATCATCACCACCTTGTGGCGCTCGTTGTCCGATCCCACATACTCGACGTTGAACCGTTCCGGCAGGTTGAAATCCAATTGGGTGGTCGGCCCCTGCCACTCGCGGCCCAGGGCGTCCACCAGCTTGATGTCGATCTTCGGGCCGTAGAACACCCCGCCGCCCTCATCCACCTCATAGGGCATGCCGCGCCGCTCCAGCACGGCGCGCAGCGCACCGGTCGCCGTTTCCCATTGCTCGTCGGTGCCGATGGACTTCTCGGGACGGGTGGCGAGGAAGGCCTTGTACTGGTAGCCGAAGGTCCGCATCATGTCTTCCATGAGATCCAGGACGCCGTTGATCTCCGCCTCCACCTGATCCGGGGTACAGAAAATGTGGGAATCGTCCTGGGTAAAACCGCGCACCCGCAGCATGCCGTGCAGGGTACCGGAGGGCTCGTAGCGGTAGACGGTGCCCAGTTCGCACCAGCGGAAGGGCAGCTCGCGGTAGCTATGGACGTTGGCGTTGTAGATGAGGATATGGCCGGGGCAGTTCATCGGCTTGACCCGGTAAGGACTGCCGTCGATGTCCATGGGGCTATACATCATGTCGCCATAGTTCTGCAGATGGCCGGACTGGCGGTAGATTTCCTCTGAGGCGATGTGCGGCGTGTAGAGGATCTTGTAGCCGCGTTTGAGGTGCTCCTCCTTCCAGAACGCCTCCACCTCGTGGCGGATGACCGATCCGTTGGGGTGCCAGAGGATCAGACCCGGGCCGATCTCCGGTTGGGTGGAATACAGGTCCAGCTGCTTGCCGATGACACGGTGGTCGCGGCGCTTGGCCTCCTCCAGTTTCTGGAGATGAGCTTTGAGGGCCTCCTGGGTGGGGAAGGCGGTGCCGTAGATGCGGGTCAACTGCTTCTGGCTGGCGTCGCCATGCCAGTAGGCGCCGGCCAGACTCATCACCTTGACAGCGCCGATGCGGCCGGTGGACGGCACGTGCGGTCCGCGGCAGAGGTCGGAAAACTCCCCCTGCTCATAAAAACTGATCACGTCCCCCTCGGCTCGGGCGATATTGTCCAGCTTGTATTCGTCGCCGGCATATTTGGCCTCGGCCTCGGCCCGGGTCAGCTCGCGGCGGATAAAGGGCCGGTTGGCCTTGACGATCTTCTGCATGGCTTTTTCGATGCGGGGGAGATCATCGGCGGTAATGACGGTGGGAGCATCGACGTCATAATAGAAACCGTCTTCCACCGCCGGGCCGTAGGCAAACTTAGTGCCGGGGAATTCCTGCCCAATGGCTTCGGCCAGGACGTGGGCGCCGGAATGGCGGATGATGTCCAGCCCTTCCGGGGTGTCGGGAGTGATGAAACGCACGGCCGCATCCCGGTCCAGAACCGACGACAGATCCCGCGCCGTGCCGTCGACCACGGCGGCAAGGGCCCTTTTGCCGAGATCCCGCGACAACTTGCCCGCGATGGCGGCCAGGGTCTGCGGCTCGTCGAAAGCCAACTGCTTGCCATCGGGCAGGGTGACCGTGTACATAACGCTCCGCTTTCGTCAAGACGACGCCGGATACCGGAGGAGCTAACGGTCGATGGAGGGAGCAGAAAACCGGGCGGGTATACGCAGAAAGGAGCCACCGCACGCGGCAGGCTCGATCCATTGCGTCGATGCCGAATTGTCCGCACCCTTTTTGTCGACCGGAAACAACCCGGATCGCGTTTATCAACCCACAGGAAGGGAGGGCGCTCCCACCCGGGGCGGCGGCGCCCATAAATCCGGCAACCGCGAAACCGGTTACGACCGGCTGTCGTTATATATGGTGGGCGACACTGGGCTCGAACCAGTGACCCCCAGCTTGTCGAGCTGGTGCTCTAGCCAACTGAGCTAGTCGCCCACGGGTCGGTACAAAACGAGGGCGGCGGGGCGGGCCCGCCGTGCCTGGTAGAGGAGCATCTTACGGTCCAGGCGGATTTTGTCAAGACTTTTCCGCCCGCCCGGGAATTTTTTCCCGACGGCGCGAGATCGGCGCCAGTTACTCCGTCTCTGCCGTTTCCGTCTTGGGAATCGGTTTGGCGTTGCGGCATTTGGGATAGGCGGAACAGGCCAGGAACGGACCCCGCCGGCTCATCCGCACCACCATCGCAGCGCCACACTTGTCGCACACCGCGCCCTCGACCTCCGGCAGTTCCACCACCTTGCCGTCTTTATCGAGATGCTTGGTATTGCGGCATTCGGGATAGCCGGAACAGGCCAGAAACGGCCCGCGCCGACCCGATTTCACCTGCATGGGTTTGCCGCATTTTTCACAGTCGCGCTTGATATCGGGCAGTTTCACCACCTGTCCGTTTTTGGCGATGGGCCGGGTGCATTTGCAGTCGGGATAGCCCGTGCAGGCCAAAAATACCCCGAAGCGCGACCGTTTCTTGGCCATGGGCTTGCCGCAATCGGGACAGACTTCGTTGGCGATGGCCTCGTCATCCGGTTCACCCTCCCCTTCCTCCCCCGGTAATTGCCGGGTGCCGGAACAATCGGGATATTTGGAACAGCCGAGGAAAGCGCCGCGCTGGGAGTAGCGGATCATCATATCGGCTTCGCACTGCGGGCACTTTTCGCCGTTGGGGGCGGGAACCCCCTTCAGGGGCTGGGACGACACCATGGCCTCGTTCAGCCGGCTCTCGAAAGGCTTGTAAAAGCCGTCCACCAGGCTGGACCAGTCGATGGCCCCCTCCTCCACCCGGTCCAGATCCGATTCCATCTGGGCGGTGAATTTCACGTCCATGATGTCCGGAAAATTTTCCTTGAGAATTCCGGTCACCGCCAGCCCCAGTTGGGTGGCGAAGAAGCGCCGGTTGTCCTGCCGGACATACCCCCGCTCCTGGATGGTCTGGACGATGGG
>JAJBSZ010000319.1 GCA_020861125.1 Planctomycetota bacterium
GGCATACTTCCTCCATCACCCCTTGCCGTCCGCCGCAGAGGACGGTCAACCCCACCCCCGCCAGCTCCTGGCCGAGGTCGAAAGCGGTCGCCCGTTCCTTCGCGCTCGCTTCCCGGGGGCCGATAACCGCCACCGGCGGGCGGATGCGGTTTTTGCCGGACTGCAGCCACGCCACCGCCTCGCGGGCGGTCAGGCGCCGCCAGGCCGGGTCGAGCGCGCGACAGTCCCCGGCAAAGGTGATGGCGCCGGGATCGCACACCTTGCCGTCCGCCCGGTAGAGAAGGGTGCCATCGGTGGCGTAGGAACGGGTGCTCGGCATCGGCTTTCCTTCCCCCGCCGGTGTCAGCGGCTTTTCAGGCATTTTTCGTAAAGCGTTCCCGGTGGATCGCCACCATTTCGGCGACCCCCATCATGGCGCTGCAGACGAACATCAGGACCAGGGATATCGCCGCCGCCTGCGGGAAATCCGACCCGGTGTCGGAGATCCGGCTGTACAGGAGCAGCGGCAGGATGTTGACCTGGGTGCCGGCCAGGGCCAGCGCGGTGCCGTAGGCGCCGAAGGCGATGGCGGCCACCAGGAAGAAGCTGAACACGATGGTCGGCAGGAGCTCCGGGAGGGCGACGTCCAGCCAAGCCCGGGTCCGGCCCGCGCCCAGCGATGTGGCGGCGGTCAGGAGGTTTTTGTCGAAGTTGGATACCACCGGCAGCAGGAGCAGCACCACCCGGGGGATGAGGTAATAACAGTAGGCCATGGCCAGGCCGGTGGGACTGTAGGTGATGTCCGCCACCCATTCCGGTGAAATGCCCGCATAGGACAGGAGGTGGGTGATGAAGCCGGCCCGCCCGAAGGTAAGGATGAACCCGTAGGCCACGATCAGGCCGGAGAATGTCAGCGGCAGCGAGATGCAGAACATTACCAGCACCCGCAGGCGCTCCGGCATGCGGGCGAGACGGAACGCCACCGGCACCCCGAAGGCGACCGAGAGGACGCCGGCCGTCACCGCCAGCAGGAGGCTGCCACGGAAGCCGCGCCAGAACAGGGAATCCCGGACCAGGGCGAGAAAGGCCTCACCCCGGTCGAGAAACGGTTCCACCAGGACGCTCCCGAGGGGCAGGACGAAGAAAAACGCCAGCACCGCGAATCCGGGCGCCGCCAGCAGGGCGCCCAGCAGCCATTTTCGTTTCGTCATACCGTCCTTTCCCGGCGCGACTTCACCTGTACCGGCCCGAACATTGGGCCGATGGCGTGCCGCCACGGACTACTTGCCGCCCAGAACCAGGCGGGTCCAGCTTTCGTCGATAACGCTCTTTACCTGCGACGACTTGATGATGTCCAGCGGCACCACCTGCGGGGCGTCGGGCATTTCCGACCGCATTTCCACCGGAATTTCCACATCCGGCACCGACGGGCGGACAAAGCCGTCGACAAACAGTTGCTGGCCGGCGGTCATGACGAAGTTCAGCCACAGCTTGCCGGCGTTGGGATTCGGGCCGTTCTTCACCAGGCTCATGGCGTAGGGGGCGCTGACCGACGCCTCGGTCGGGATCACCACCTCGCAGTCCGCCATGCCGTCGGTGATTTTCGCCTTGAGACCGTCGCCTTCGTAGGCGATCCAGATGGGAATCTCGCCCTTGATGAATTTGGCGTAAGGCGTGGTGCCCTCGACCCGCTGGATGTTGCCGAGGGAATGGAGCTTGGCCAGGTATTCGACCCCGGGCAGCGGGTCCTCGACCGAACCGCCGTTACCGTAGGCGGCGCCGAAGGTCAGCACCTGGCCCTGGCCGGTGGAACGCGGATCCAGGTACACGATGGAATTACGGTATTCCGGCTTGGTGAGATCCGCCCACGAGGTGGGAACTTCCTTGACCAATTTCTTGTTCACCAAAAACGCCACCACCAACTGGTGGCAGATGAACCATTCCTGATCCGCATCCTGGAAGGCCGGCGGCAGTTTGTCAAAATTCACCGGCGCCCATGCTTCCACCACCCCCTTGGCCTTGGCGTCGATGGCCGATTGGGCAAAATAGTAGGCGGTATCGGCCTGGGGCCGGCGGCGGGCCTTGTCCAGAGCAACCACGGTGGCGCCGGATCCGAGGTCGTTGTACACCAGAGTGACACCCTCGTAGCGCTGTTCAAACGCCTTGAACAGGTTGCCCCAGTTTGCCCAGGTCGGTCCGGTATCGAAGGACACGACCATGCCTTCTTCCAGGGCTTTTTCGTAGAGTTCCTGCTCGCCGGGATACAGTTCCGGGCCGGTGAGCTGTCCCGCCGCGGCGGACAGGGCCAGGCAGAGCGAAAGGGCGCAGGCGGTAAGTACTGTCCTCATGGTGATTCTCCTCGTTTTCGTCTTCTTCCAGTCTAGTGGGTACATTTTTAGCGTATTACCTACTCAATCGGGCGGCAGGAGGCGGACGTGTTCCGGCGGGATCGCGATGGACGCGATGGCTTCCCGCCGTGCCGTCTCCCCCTGGACCACCACCCCGGCCGCCGCGCCCTCGGGATGGAATTCAAACCGGCGCATGGCGCCCAGGAACGTGTCGTGCACCACCCGGCCGGCGATTCGGTTGACGGCGCCATCCCCGGGATTGACGACAACTCCTTCCGGCCGCACCAGGACGGTAACCCGTTCCCCCGGCGCCCGGTCGGCGGTATCGCACGACAGCACGCCCCAGTCAAGCGTTATCCGGCCGCCGTCCTCGACCGTCCCGTTCCAGAGATTGGCCTGCCCGACAAAGGCGGCCACCTTCCGGTTGACGGGATGGTCGTAAATTTCGAACGGCGAGCCGCACTGCACGATGCGGCCGCGATCCATCAAGGCCACCTGATCCGCCATGGACAATGCCTCTTCCTGATCGTGGGTGACGTGCAGGGCGGTGATGCCCTGTTCCTTCTGGAGCTCGCGGATCAGCTTGCGCAGTTCCACCCGCAGGCCGGCGTCCAGAGCCGACAGAGGCTCGTCCAGCAGCAGGACCCGGGGCCGGAACACCAGGGCCCGGGCCAGCGCCACCCGCTGCTGCTGGCCGCCCGACAGGCGCGCCGGATAGCGCAGGGCCTGTTCCGAGAGGTTGACCCGTTCCAGCATTTCCAGGGCCAGCCGGGTGCGTTCGCCCCGGGCGACACCCCGGATTTTCAGGGGATAGGCGACGTTGTCGACGCAGGTCATGAGGGGAAACAGGGCGTAGGACTGGAACACCACGCCGATGTCACGCTTGCGGGCCGGCACGCCGGTCATGTCGTGGCCGCTGATCACGATGCGGCCGCGGCGCGGCTGTTCGAATCCGGCCACCAGTTTCAGCAGGGTGGTTTTGCCCGAACCGGAGGCGCCGATGACGGCGATCAGTTCGCCTTCCCCGGCCGAAACCGAGACGTCGTGGACGCCGATGTCGGTGCCGGGATAGGTAAAGGTGCAGGATTCGACGTCGATACTCATAGGTGGTGTCCTTTGCCCGTCCAGCCGGCCGGGTCCGTCGGCGGCGCCCCGGTCATTTTCCGCCCCTGGTGCGCGAGGCCGCCCGCGCGGTCAGCGATCCGCAGACCGACGCCAGCGCCGCCAGCAGCAGGAGCAGCACCGTGCTGGCGCAGGCGAAGCCGGTTGCGCCGTAAAACGCCTGCAGCAGGACCACCGGATAGGTGCGGTTGAGAAAGCCGGCGATGAGGTTGGTGACCTGGAACTCGCCGATGGAAATGGCGGACACCACCACCAGCCCGGAGAGAATGCTGTGCCGCAGGCTCGGCAGCACGATGTCGAAAAACCGGTGGGCGAAGGAGGCGCCCAGGGACTCCGCCGCCAGCTCCACGGCGTCCAGCTTGAGGTGTCGGATATCCGCCACCAGAGTTTGGAACATATACGGCAGGGTGGCCACCACGTGGGCGGCGATGAGGAGCGGCGTGGTGCCGAGGTAGGGGAAGGTGTCGGTGGAGAACATGATGATATAGCCGAAGGCCAGCACCACCGGCGGCGCGGCGATGGGCAGGCTGGTCACCAGCCGCGACACCAGGGTGGCGACGCGGCCGAGGTTGCGGGTCAGGGCGTAGGCCATGGGCAGGGCGATGGCGGTGACGAGGCCGCAGGTGATGACGGCGACCTGCAGGCTCATGCTGAAGGCGCGGCGGAAGCTCGGGTCAGTCCAGAGCTGCTCGTACCAGCGCAGGCTCATGCCCGTGGGCAGGATGGTGTTGGTCCAGTTGTCGCCGAAGGAGCCGATCACCAGGAGGGCGATGGGGAGGAAGATATAGGCGAGATAGATGATGACGATCACGACCGCTCCTCCCCCGTCCACTGACGCCGCCGCCGGGCCCTACCCGTGCC
>JAJBSZ010000071.1 GCA_020861125.1 Planctomycetota bacterium
AAGCTGAAGCGGCTGGGGGTATAGCCGCGCATTTTGGCCTCGGCCGTCTGGGCGCAGAGCTTGAGGATCTCGTCTAAAATGCCCGTGTAGGGGGCGGGATTGGACCGCGGCGTCTTGCCGATCGGCGATTGGTCGATCTCCACGATCTTGTCCACCGATTCCAGGCCGGTCAGGGACTGGTAGGGAGCCGGCCGGATGCGGGAATTGTTCACGTGGCGGAGGAGCGCCCGGCACAGGGTTTGGGTCACCAGGGTGGATTTCCCCGAACCGGACACGCCGGTGACGCAGGTAAAGGCGCCGAGGGGAAATTCGGCGGTGACGTTTTTCAGGTTGTTGCCGCTGGCGCCGGTGAGGCGGAGGGCGCGCCCCTTGCGATCCACCCGGCGGCGTTCGTCGGGCACCGGGATGACCTCACGGCCGGAAAGATAGGCGCCGGTGGGACTGCCCGGCGTGTGGGTAACCTCCGCCACCGTGCCGGCGGCGACGATTTCCCCGCCGTGGCGGCCGGCGCCGGGACCGAGGTCCACCAGGAAGTCGGCGGCACGGATGACGTCCTCGTCGTGCTCCACCACCAGGACGGTGTTCCCGAGATCGCGCATCTTCAGGAGGGTGGCCAAGAGCTTATCGTTGTCCCGCTGGTGCAGGCCGATGGTAGGTTCGTCCAGGACGTAGCAGACGCCCACCAGGCCGGAACCCACCTGGGACGCCAGGCGGATGCGCTGGTGCTCACCGCCGGACAGGGTGCCGGTCATACGGTCCAGGGTCAGGTAGTCGAGCCCGACATCCTGCATGAAGGTCAACCGCTTGATCACTTCATTCTTGATCGGTTGGGCGATCGCCGCTCCCTCGCGATCCAGCGTCAGATCGGTCATGAATTCGATGGCCCGTCGGGTGGACATGGCGGTGATCTGGTTGATGGTCAAACCGCCGACGGTAACGGCGAGGGATTCCGGCCGGAGGCGGGCGCCGTGGCAATCGGGACACACCGATTCCGCCATGTAGGCGTGGATCTTCTGCTTGATGAAATCGGATTCGGTGCGGCGGAACTGGGCCTCGAGCAGGGGAATCACCCCCTCGAAACCGGGCCCGGCCACCGGGCCGTTTTCCCGGGCCCGGGGCTTGCGGGAATCCGGGTCGCCCCAGAGAAAGATATCCTGCAACTTCTTATTCATGGCACTAAATGGTTCCCGGACCCGAGCCTTATAGCGGCGGGCGAAATCGTCGATGACCCCCTGGTACTGCATGGCCAGGAACATGGTGCCCTTGCGGGTGATGTCCAGAGCGCCGCCCTTCAGCGGCAGGCTTGGATCGGGAATGATCAGTTCCGCGTCGAGATCCAAACGGGTGCCGAGACCGTCGCAGGTGGGGCAGGCGCCGAAGGGGGCGTTGAAGGAAAACATCCGCGGTTCCAGTTCCTGGAACGAAACGTTGCAGTCGACGCAGCCGTAGTTTTCGCTGTAGGTACTGTCCTGCCAGTCGTCCTTTTTCCGTTCGATAGACGCCACCACCAGGCCCCCCGAGAGGCGCAGGGCGGTTTCCACCGCCTCGGTGAGCCGGCTGCCCGAGTCGTCCGTCACCGCGATGCGGTCGATCACCGCTTCCAGGGTATGCTTGCGCCGTTTCTCGGGGATTTCCGACAGCTCGTGGAGATCCTGCATCAAGCCGTCGATGCGGGCCCGGACAAAGCCTTCCCGCTTGAGGGTGGTGATCACGTCCTTGTGTTCTCCCTTGCGGCCCCGGATGAGGGGGGAAAGGATGACGACCCGCTTGCCCATGGCGTCGGCCAGGATGCCGTCTACGATCTGCTGCGGGGTCTGGCGGGTGATGGCCTTGCCGCATTTCCAGCAATGGGGCACGCCGGCCCGGGCGAACAGGAGCCGCAGGTAGTCGTAGATCTCCGTGGTGGTGGCGACGGTGGAGCGGGGGTTGGCATGGCTTTTCCGTTGTTCGATGGCGATGGTCGGCGGCAGGCCGGTGATGGCGTCCACGTCCGGTTTTTTGGTCATGTCCAGGAACTGGCGGGCATAGGCGGACAGGCTTTCCATATACCGCCGCTGGCCTTCCACGTAGATGGTGTCGAAAGCGAGGCTGGACTTGCCGCTCCCGGAAAGGCCGGTGAATACGGTCAGGGTATCCCGGGGAATAGTCAGGCTCACATCCTTGAGGTTGTGCTCCCGCGCGCCCGAAACGCGTATAGAATGATCCGACACGATCGATCCTTGTTAAAAAATGGAGGCGGTTGGCCCGCCTATTTCGGTTGTTGGCACGATAAACCCCAATATATTTTTTGTCAAATACACCGGTATATCATTCCATACGAATTCGGTTGTTTTTTCATTTCAACAATTGACGGAAAATGAAAAAAGCACTACGATCCGCGCGGGAAACGGGGTCTGGATGCGGCTGGTATGGCTGGAGGCCATACGGCTTTGGTTGTTTTCCCGGTATTCCCTCGATGCACACGACGAGAACGAGCAAGGACCGAAATATGCCCAAACCATTGTTGTTGGTAACCGTAAGCTCCTTTCTGGCTGCCCTGGTGGCCGGGTGCGTACCGTCCGATGCCGAAATTGCCAGCGAACTCGATGCCTCACGCCGGGCCGCCTATTACGAGTGGAAATCACTGCGGGACAGCGGCCGTTCCCGCGAACCGATCATCGAAGGTCCGCTGAGCCTGGAAGACGCGGTTAAATTGGCGCTGCAGCATAACAAGGCCTTGCAATCCATTGTCACCGAGCGGGAAGTTGTCCGGGGCGAACGGCTTGCCGCCTACAGCGTGGTCTTGCCCTCGGTCACCCTTTCGGGCGGCGCCACCCGCTACGAACGCCACCGGGAACGGAGCAGCGACATCGATTCCTATGCCGTCGGCTTAACCGTAACCCAGCCGATCATGCAGGGTGATGCCATTCCGGCCCGGCTGCGTCAGGCCCGTTTCTACACCGCCCTGGCCGACGAGGTCATCCGCGAGGCGGTCCAGCTCTTGATTCAGGATGTGGCCAACAACTACTACGACGTGCTCCTGGCGCAGCACCTGATCGAAACCCAGCGCGAAGCTCTGGTTTCAGCCGAAGCGCAGTACCGGATGGTGACGGAGCGGAAGCGGCAGGAGACCGCCACCGATTACGACGTGCTCCGGGCCCAGGTGGACGTCGCCACCTACCGCGCCCGCATGATTTCCCAGCAAAACGCCGTCGATACCAACCGGGTGCAACTGCTGAAAAATATGGGTGTGTCCCAGGATAGCGATATTACCTTCTCCGACAAGCTGGAATTCCTGCCCATGCGGCCGGTATTCGAGCGGGCGGTGGAAATCGCCTCCGGCAACCGGCCGGACATCCGCCAGGCGGAGCTGGAAACCAGAATTTACGCCGAAGCGGTCCGCATCGCCCGGAGCGCCTACTGGCCGGCGGTTTCCGCTACCTTCGACCAGGGCTGGAGCGACGGGTACGGTATCCACGATACGTTCGCCCGCAACCCCTGGTCGGCTGGAATCGGGGCCAGTTGGTATTTTGGCATCGACAACCGGGGCAATCTGGACGCGGCCAAGGCCCGAGAACGGCAACGGTATCTGGAATTGCTTGATATCCAGGAAGACGCTCTCCGCCAGATTCGCCAGGAGATGAACAACCTGGCCAACGCCGAAGAGATGATCAAGGCGCTGGTCGTCAACCAGGATGCAGCCAGCGAAGCCCTGCGGCTGGTGCTGGTCGGCTACCAGGCCGGGGTGAATACCGAGGTGGATGTTACCGATGCCCGCAAGGCGCTGACCGAAGTGCAGGGCGAGTACTACACCTCCCTGGCCGACCACACCAAGGCCCGCCTGAACCTGCAGGTAGCCATGGGCGTCCTCGGTCCCACCTGCGTCACCGACGGTCCGCCGACGCCGCCGCGGGTGCCCATCGCCAATATTGAAGAATTCGCCGCCACCGACTACGTGCCGCCGACGCCGATCCCGATGCCGTCCGCCGATGACGTGGCGCCGATATCCCGTAGCCGCAGCCGGCGGTCGGAACCCGGAGCGTCTTCCCGGTCGTCCGCTACCACCACCACCCGGTCGGCCCGTCCGTCCGCCAATTCCAGTTCGGTCACACCGACGCGCGCGACCGGGTCCACCGCCCGCGCCGCCTCACGGTCGGAGGAGGCCCGGCCCGCCGCCGAACGTCCGGAACGCACGTCGGCACCGGCCACGCCGGTGGTCCCCCCCGCGCCCGAAGCGCCTGTGCCCGACGTGTCGTCGCTGGTGGTGCCGGCGTCGCCAGTCGCCGCGGTCGCGCCCAGCCCGGCGCCCGCCCCGGCAACCGC
>JAJBSZ010000334.1 GCA_020861125.1 Planctomycetota bacterium
CCGGGTGCGGGCCAACCGCCTCGGGGCCATCAACCACACTCTCCTAAGCCAGGAAGCCCTGCGCGGTCGCGGCATCCCGGTGGCGGCGGTGGTCGCCGTGGTCACGGCGCCGGATTCGGACGACCCGCTGGCGGACCGGATTCGCCAGGACAACCGGGAAACGGTCGCCGCCCGGACGGGGATACCGGTGCCGGCGGAAGTGCCGTTCCAACCCGGGTTGACCGACCCCGACGAAACGGTCCGGGAAGCGGCCTGGCAGGCCATCGCCACCAGCCTGGAACCGGTGGTGGCACGGATCGCCGCCGCCGGCCCGCCGCCGGTTGTCGGCCGCGAACCACCCGCTCACCAATCGCCGGCGGCCGCAACGTGGGTGCTCACCGATAACCGCCTGCCCACGGTTTCCACCACACCAGCCGCCGCCACCGCCGGTTCCCTCGGATCCGGCGACCCCAACGATACCGGAGCCGCCGCCGATTCCTTGAACCCGACCACCGATATCGTCGGCTTCGACCGGGATCACCTCTGGCACCCCTACGCCGCCACCCATCCTCCGGAGCGGGTCTGGCCGGCCGTGGCCACCGCCGGCGGCCGCATCCGCCTGGCGGACGGACGGGAGCTGGTGGACGGCATGTCCTCCTGGTGGGCCGCCATCCATGGCTACAACCATCCCCGGCTGCTGGCGGCGCTCCGCCGCCAGGCGGCCACCATGCCGCACGTGATGTTCGGCGGCCTGACCCACGAACCGGCGGTGGCCCTCGGAAGGCGGTTGCTGGCGCTGGTGCCGGCCGGGCTGGAGCGGATTTTCTATGCCGACTCCGGATCGGTGGCGGTGGAGGCGGCCCTGAAGATGGCTGTCCAGTACCACGAGGCCCGGGGCGACCGTGCCCGCAAACGGGTCGTCGCCCTCCGGGGCGGGTACCACGGCGACACCCTCGGAGCCATGAGCGTCTGCGATCCGGTCGGCGGCATGCACCGGCAGTTCGCGGGCCTTCTGCCCCAACACCTGTTCGCTCCGCGTCCGTCCCGGCCGTTCGGGGGAGCGTTCCAGCCGGAGGACGCGCGGGATATGGAAGCGCTGTTCCAGCAACACGGCCCGACGATCGCCGCCGCCATCGCCGAACCGGTGGTCCAGGGGGCGGGCGGCATGTGGCTGTACCATCCCGAGTACCTGCGCCATCTGCGCCGGCTGTGCGACGAGTACGGCGCCCTCCTGATCCTGGACGAGATCGCCACCGGCTTCGGCCGCACCGGCCGGATGTTCGCCTGCGAATGGGCCGGCGTCACGCCCGACATCATGTGCGTCGGCAAAGCCCTCACCGGCGGCTGCCTGTCCCTGGCGGCGGTGATCGCCCGGGAAACCGTCGCCGCCGGCATCGCCGCGGCCGGGCCCTTCCAGCACGGGCCCACCTTCATGGCCAACCCCCTGGCCTGCGCCGTCGCCGTGGCCAGTCTGGATCTCCTGACGGAATCGCCGTGGCAGGAACGGATCCGGGTCCTGGAGAACCGGCTGCGGGGGGGACTCGAGCCGTGCCGGCACCAGCCGGGCGTTGCCGACGTCCGGGTGCTGGGCGGCATCGGCGTGGTGGAGATGACCAAGGCCGTGGCGGCCGGCCGGCTGCAGGAATTCTTTGTCCAACAGGGCGTGTGGATCCGGCCCTTCGCCCGGCTCATCTACCTGATGCCGCCCTATGCCACCGACGAAGCCGATCTGGCGGCGCTGACCGGGGCGATTCGGGCAGCGGTGGAGACGGGCCAATGGGCCTAGGACTCGTCATCCTCTACGGGGCGGTGCTGGCCGGTGTGGCGCGGCGGAGCCGGCGGGCCGAGGCCGACAGCGCCTGGTTCGTGGCCGGCCGGAACGGATCCGCCGCCGGGGTGGCCGCCTCCCTCATCGTCTCCTGCGTCGGGGCCTCGGCCACCATGGGCATGGCCGGCCTGGCCTTCACCACCGGCCTGCCCGCCCTGTGGTGGCTGGGCTCGGGCGCCCTCGGCCTGGCGGTGCTGGCCAGAGTCCTGGCGGCGCGGGTCAGGGACAGCGGCTGCTACACCCTGCCCGAATTGATCCAACGCCTCCTGGGCGACCGGCCCCGACGGCTGGCGGCGGCGATCATCGTGGCGGCCTGGACCGCCATCTCGGCTGCCCAGTTCTCCGCCCTGACGACCCTGCTGACGGCCCTGACAGGGGTAACGCGGCCCACCGCCGCCGTCCTGGGTTTGGTCCTGGTTGTCGGCCACAGCCGGGGCGGACAGGCGGCCATCCTCCGAACCGACCGCCTGCAGTTCCTGGTCCTGGCCGGCGGGATGGTACTCCTTTTGGTCGGGCTGCAGGCCGCCAATCCCGGGTGGCTCGGGTCGGTCCGGCCGGAGCTCTTGAACGACCGCTTCCGACCGGGCGACCTCCTCCGCTGCCTCCTGGCGGTGGGCGGCAACTACGTGGTCTGTCCCATGCTGTTCGGCCGGCTGTTCTCCGCCCGCGACGCCGGTGCCGCCCGCCGGGGCGCCGGGCTGGCGGCGATGGGACTGGCCCTGGCGGCGACGGCGGTCGTCGCGGCCGGCCTCGCCTGTCGGGGGCTGGTGCCGGCCGACACCCGGCCCGACGCGGTCCTCACCGCCGCCGTCGGGGCGGCCCTGCCGCCGTGGCTCGGCGCCGGATTGCTCCTGATGCTGATCGCGGCGGTGGTGTCGTCGGGAGATTCATGCCTGGTGACCGCCGCCACCGTCCTCGGTCACGACCTGCTGGGCAGTTCCCGCGCCGCCACCGGCCGCCGCTGCGTCCTGGTTCTGGGAGCGGCCGGATTCCTTCTGGCCCAGGCGGAAACGAACCTGGTGGCTCTCCTGTTCATGGCCTATGACATCTATGCGGCGGGGGTGGTGCTGCCGGTGTTCATCGCCCTGATCGCCGGCCGGGAACGGCTGCGCCGACCGGGGTGGGCCCTCGTGGGCATGGCCGTGGGTGGCGGGTGCGGGCTGGCCGCCGTTGTCACCGGTTGGCCGCCCCTGGCCAGTGTCGGCATGGGCCTCTCCGCCCTCGCTACCCTCAGCGGCCTCCGCCGCGCCCCCACTGCCCGGAGTTCGACGGGAACGGGCAGCCACGATTGCCACCGGAGATAAGGTCTGGCGGGAGGTTTCCTACCGATTCTCGTCCCGAATATTTGTCACCGGTCCTCGTCGACGTTCACCAACGGATCGCCGATACAACGCCCCTAGAACTGCCCGAATGGAAGCGGCGGCTTCCCCGCCGCGCCCCCGCACCGCGGTAAATTTTCCCAAAATCGGTACCGCCGGCCGTCCGGAACGGTCGATAGGAAACAGGGTATCTGCCCGCCGGAGCCGGCGGGCACCGCAGCCACGGATGGAGAAAACCATGCGCCGACTACGACCAGTGGTCCGTTTTTTCCGCAACCTGTTGTTGGTGGCCGTCACCTGTCTGGCGCTGGGGGCCGCCGCCATGACCGCCTTCCGGGAGCTCGGCTACCTCGACCTGAGCCCGGTGGAAATGACCATCCGCCAGTGGTATGTTCGGGACGTCGGCGGGCGCTGACCGCGAGAGAAAATCCATGAAGCAGACCCTACGGTACCTTCTGCCGCTCGCCGTGCTCCTCACCGTATGGCTGGTCGGCTGTTCCCAGTTCGACAAGACCGCCCTGTGCGAGGTGACGGAGGACATGCTCCAGCCCGTCTACCCGCAGGAACGGGCAACGGTGGCGGCGGGCGACATCATCGAGGTGAAATTTCTCAACCATCCCGACATGAATACCCGCACCTTCGTCGAGTTGGACGGCACCATCTTCATGCCCCTCATGGGCAACCTGACGGTGGCGGACAAGACCACCCGAGAGATCCACGCCGAGATGATGGCCTTCTACCAACAGGAACTCCGGGCGCTGGATATCACCATCGCCACCGAAAAACCGGACGCCATGGTGTTCGTCACGGGCGAGGTCATGGCCGGCGGGCCGCTCCCGTTCCGCACCAACATGACGATGGCCCAGGCCCTGGCGGCGGCGGCGCCCAACCTGGTTAAGGGGGACATACGCTCGGCCATCCTGGTGCGGAAAAGCGAGAGCGAACCGGATTCCTATACCTCCTACCTGGTGAACGGCGATTTCGCCCAGGGCGAGGCCAGGAACATCTATCTCTCGCCTGGCGACGTGGTGGTGGTGCCGCGCAAGGGCATCGCCATGGCCGGCGACTGGGTGCAGATGTACGTGCGCGACATCATCCCGCCGCAGATGTCCGTCAACTACGGCCTCCTGCACGAGGTGCACCGCAAGAACGTCTACGGCGGCACGGCGGTGGGC
>JAJBSZ010000116.1 GCA_020861125.1 Planctomycetota bacterium
CCCCGTAGACCTCGTCCGGCACCCCCACCACCGCCGCCTCGGCCACGCCGGGGCAGTCGTGCAGCAGGTTTTCGATCTCATAGGACCAGACCTTTTCGCCCGCTCGGTTGATCATGTCCTTCTTGCGATCGGTGATGTACACGAAACCATCGTCGGTCAGCCGTGCCAAATCGCCCGACCGAAACCAGTGGTCTTCGACGAACCCTTCGTCCAGGCCGTCGTATTCCTCCATGACCACCGAACCGCGGATCAGCAACTCCCCCGTCTGCCCGTTGGGCAGTTCGCGGCCGCCCTCGTCCACCACCTTCATGAGCAGTCCGGGAATCGGCATGCCCGAGGAACCGATATGGTGGCTGCTGGCGGCGTCGCCGGGAAAGACGCTGGCCGGCGAACAGGTCTCGGTCAGCCCGTAAATGGTGCGGAAGGATATGTTCGGAAGCCAAGCCTTGAGCGCCCGCAGGTATTTCACCGGCATGTTGGAACTACCGCAGGCCAACTGTTTAAGCCGCGGCAGAGCCGGGCAGGTTTCCTTTTCCGCCAGCATCTTGATGAAGATGGTGGGCGAGGCGTGGATGAGGGTTACTCCCTTCTCCCGGACATCCTCCAGCACCCGCCGGGCGTTGAACCGGCGGTGCAGGTAAAGGGTGCCGCCGACGTGGATGAACAGGCAGAGGAGTGCCGCCAGGCCGGTAATATGGTACATGGGCATCGGGATTATCGACACGTCATCCGGACCGACCTGCAGCAGCCGCTTGTAGGTGACGACCGAATGCATGAGGTTGAAGTTCGACAGCAGGACTCCCTTGGCGAAGGAGGTGGTGCCGGACGTGAACATCAGGATACAATCGTCGTGGAGACCGGGACGCTGTGACGGGGATTGCCGGCCGGAAACGGTCCGGCGGGAGGAATGCCGCGGCGCCGGCGCCGGGTGCAGACCGCAACGATCCACGTCGAGCCCGTATCCGTCTGGCGACACGACGCAGGCGAGGCGGCCGAGATTGCGGTCGGTACATGCCTCGGCCAGCCAGGAAAATTCAGCATCGTGGATCAGCACCCCGAGCCGGGCGCGATCCATCAAGGCTTCCAGTTCCTCGCGCTTGTATTTGGTCGGCAGGGGCACGGCCAGGGCTCCCAACCGGCACAGCGCCAGAAACACCACGGCAAATTCGAGACTGTTGTACAGGAGGAAGCCGACGCGGGTACCCTTGCGGACCGAAAAGCGGTCGGCCAGCAGAGCGGCGCAGGCGTCGGTTTTCGCCATCAGGTCGGCGTAGGTGCAGGCGCGGCCGTACTCATCCACCAGGGCGGTCTTGTCGGGATAGGTGGCGGCGGTGGTCCGTAACGCCTCGTCCATAGTGGCCGGCAGGTCGGCATAGGTCAGGCAGTAGCGCTCGCGGTGACGGACCAGCCGCATGTCCTCGGTGTAGCGTTCATCCCACAGCAGGTTGCCTGATAGCATGGCTCACCTTTCCTCCGCGGACACCATAACCCGTTCTCCGGTGTTATTCCAAACCAAAGAGTATATTGGGCAAAAATAAGGAGATGCCAGGGAACACGTTCACTATGGCCAGCACCGCCAACAGGGGAATCATGAAGGGCATAGTGTACCGGGCCACCGTCTCCACCTTGCAGTGCGACACGCTGGCCAACACGAACAGGACCGACCCGAACGGCGGGGTCAGGGTGCCGATGATGAGGTTGACGCACATGATGATGCCGAAATGGACCGGGTCGATATGGAGTTCGGTGAACAACGGCAAGAACACTGGTACCAGCAGATTTATCGACGCCACCGTCTCCATGAACAACCCGACGAAGATGAGGAAAACATTGAGCATGAAAAGGATCAGCCAGTAGTTGCTGGTCACCCCCAAAACCCACTGTGCCACCCGCTGCGGCACCTCTTCTCGCGCCAGTATTGTGGCGAACAGGGTGGCGGACGCGACGATCAATAAGATCTGGATGGTGGTGGTCATGGAATCCATGACGGAGGAAACGATGTTTTTCAGATTGAGGTCGCGGTAGATGATGCCGAGAAACAGGGCGTAGAAACAGGCGATGGCGGCCGACTCGGTGGGGGTGAACCACCCGCTGAAGATGCCGCCAAGGATGATCACCGGCGCCAGGAGCGACGGAAAGGCGGCAACAAAGGTCGACCCGACCCGACGCAGGGTAGCCCGGGTCTCCCGCGGGCACCGCAGGGTGTCGGCCTGAAGGTATATCATCACCATGAGGGAGAGCCCCATGAGCAGGCCGGGCACAATGCCGGCCGCAAAAAGCCGGCCGATAGAAGCGGACGCCGCGACCCCATACACCACCATGATCATGCTGGGGGGAATGATCGGACCGATGATCGAAGAGGCGGCGGTGACGCCAATGGTAACCCTGTCGCCGTAACCGTGCTCCTTCATGGCCTTGATTTCAATCGCGCCCAGTCCCCCGGCATCGGCCACGGCCGCGCCGGACATGCCGGCAAAGATGATGGAGGCGAAAACGTTGACATGGGCAAGACCGCCCTTGATATGGCCGACGCAGGCATAGGCAAAGTTGAAAATACGGTTGGTGATGCCGCCGTGGTTCATGATGTTGCCGGCGAAGATGAAAAAGGGGATCGCCAACAGGGTATACGCGTTGACCCCCGCCACCATCCGCTGCACCGCCACCCGCAAGGGCATCTCGCCGGTGGCGAGGAGGTACACGATGCAGGAGCCGCCAACCGCCATGGCGATGGGAACTCGAATGACGATGAAGAGAAACAACAGCCCGAAAAGCATCACCAGCATAGTGAAATCTCCATCAGGCAGGATCGCCCGCGGCGGTGTCCGGCTTATCCCGTCCCTGGGCGAGCAGCCGGACGATCTGGAACACCTCCAAAATGCCGCCCATGAGGCCGCAGACCGCGGTGCAGATATAAAGCCAGTACTGGCTGATCCCCATGGCAGAAGAGGAAAAGCGGGCGGTGCGTACCGACATCTGATAGCCGAACCAGCCCAGCAGCAGCCAGAACATCATGGCGACCGCTTCCCGCACAATGTCGATGGCGGTGAGGAAAACACGGCTGCCCCGAGCCTCGAGCAGGTCGTACAGCACCGTCACCTGAATGTGAGAGCCCTGGCGGCGGACGTAAATGGCGCCGATAAAGGTCACCCAGACCAGGGCGTAGCGGCAGTACTCCGTATTCCATTCAAAGGACTTCCGGAACACCAGGCGGGCGCAGATCTCCAGAAGCATCACCAGAAAAATGGAGACAAACAAGACGCCCGGAAGAAAGCGTTCGAGAAACAGGTAGGTTTTTTTCACGGTAGCCACAGCGACGAGCCTCCCGTTGCCGCCCGGACCGCCGCAGCGGTCCGGGCGGAGGCGTGGTTATTTCAAATCCTGGATATAGGTATAGAGATCACCGAATTTGGCCCAGTTGCCGGCGTACTCGTCGGACATGGACTTGGTTTTCACCTGGAAGGCGGCGCGGTCGGACTCGACGATGTCCAGGCCCTGCTCCCGGAAAAAGTCCACCAGGGTGCGATCGCTTTCGTCCATGGCTTCCTGAATCCAGTCGCAGGCTTCCATAAAGCAGGCTTCCAGAATTTCCTGATCCCCCTTGGACAGGGATTCGTAGGAATCCTCGTTGATGATGAAATGGGTGGTGGTGATCACATGCCCGGTGAGGCTGAGGGTCTTGGCCACCTCGTGAAATTTCATCGACTGGATGGAAACCAGTGGGTTCTCCAGCCCGTCCACCACGTTTTGCTGCAGCGCCATGTAGGCTTCCGAATAGGCCAGCGGCGTCGGTTTGGCGCCCATGGCCATGGCGTATTGCACCGTGATGCGCTGATCGGGCACCCGGAGTTTGAAGTCGTCCAGGTCGTCAGGGGTGTGGATGGCACGGTTGCCGATGATGTGGCGAATGCCCCAACTGCTGCTGCCGATGATCCGGGCACCCGTCTCCTCCAGGAAATCGGCCTTCATATCGGCAAATTTCTCGCTCTTCAGAAAACGCATCAGATGCGGATTATCTTCGAAGATATAAGGCATTTCGGTGATGGTGATGGGATCGTAGAGATTGGCGATCTGACCCGAACCCTCCTCGGCGATATCGACGCCACCGGTCACCACCTGCTCCAGGAGCTCCGACTCGGTGCCAAGGACGCCGGAGGGAAATACCTTAATTAGAACCCGTCCCTCGGTCCGCTCTTCGACCAGCCGGGCCGCCATCTCCGCCCCGACATGCCACGGATGAGCAGGCTCATAGATATGACCGAGCTTCAATTCCACAGCGAGGGCTCCGACGGAGAGAACCGCGG
>JAJBSZ010000293.1 GCA_020861125.1 Planctomycetota bacterium
GAAAAACCGCCGTGCATATATTCCAGTCATGACCTCGAATTCCCCGAGTGTCAAGTATATTTGAATTCCATGCGAGGATACGGATTCAACGTGAAAATGGCCAGGCCGTTTTTAAGCTATTTTGAATTGATGGAAAGAGGGATGGGATTTATCACCAGATATGATGCGTGGTGTGTCCCCATGTTGGTGGGAACAGCCTTTTTGGATTGGTTACATGGAAAAGGTGCGACTTCTCCAAGAGATGGAGTCATGTTTCGTGGTATTTCGGGCAGTGAGTACAGCAAAAAATTTCATCGGGAATTGGAGGTATATAAGCCGTTGCACATGCTAACAGTCAATCCCATGTTAAACTTCTCCAAAGAGGAAATATTTCAAATCATCAAGGAACGGTACCATCTGCCATTCAATCCACTTTATGAACAGTTATCGCGTACCTACTGCATTTGTTGTTATACCTCGGCGGATCCCAAAAGAATGTCCTATAGCAAACAGCGATTTCCTGATGAGTGCGCCCGGTATTATCGCCAAATAGATGAAATGCTATTTGGAAGTGGGTTGGTGGATTTTGTGGCGGAAAACGAAAAATTGCGCTCGCGCGAAGAAAAGTTGGAACGACACGGGTTTATTCATTGGCGAAGACAAAAGGAGCAAGAGAAGGTTGGAGCGATAAAGATTCGTCATACATCGGGTGTGTTGGCGTACATTATCCGTGAACCGGAATGGATTGCAGAAAAACACCTTGAGCCATTGAAAGGCAAGTGGATACGAAAAGATAATGAGATACGCATTTTCGAAATATCCGAGAATATCGCTGACACTGTAATAAAGCGGATGATCAATTGTCTCGACTGTGGTTTTTGCACCATGCAGTGCATGCGGTGCAGACAGTTCGACCGTTCACAGAAACAACTCACCATACATGGATGCACCCAATGCGGGAAGTGCCTGTCGCTCAAACATTGTATGGGGTGGCAGCATCGTTTTTGGAGGCGCGTTATTAGAGAGAAAAATCAAGTGAGGAATGGCTATGAACTCAACTAAGACCACTTTTACTCATATATTATCCGATTTCAAGGGCAAGGAGAATCCAGAAGCCATCCTGATTGTGGGGGAAGACCCTTTGATGGTTCGCCTGACATTGGCTTGGCCCAATGTTTTGATTGTCGGTGCCGAACCATCTGTCCCATTCTCCAAGCAATGGAATGAGGTGGAGCGGTGGAACTGGCTCTGGCAAAACGTGCATTACCTAAAGAAGGATGTGCATGCTGTTGTAGGACGTACTCGCCTGGATACGCAATTGCGTTCTTTGATTGCCAATCGAATCCTCTACCCAGATGGGACGGTTCACTCATATGTGCTCCGATTTTTCCGTAGTAGGGTAATCAAACTATTGGAGAAGAAGCCGGTGGTACGTCGAACTGCGGGTGTCCTGTAAGGTTTGCTGTAGGCGACTATCCCGATTTGGTCCGTCATGGTCACCCATCTCCTATGGTCCCAACCGGATACCGCAAAAACACCCTTCCGGAGAGCATAACGGAAGCAAATCCGACCTCAAAAATACCAATAATTCTGTGCCCGAAAAACACATAAAGCCCCGTCAAACGGGGCTTTACGAAGGAAAACAATGGTGGAGGCGGCGGGAATCGAACCCGCGTCCTGCGACAAGTCTGGAGGAAGCCGCTCCGTGCGCAGTCGGTGATTCGTCTCGCCGCAGCCGGTTCACCGACAGCCCGGATGCGGCCAGCCAAAATTTGGTCTCGGAGACGGCGCGACTTCGGCGAATCTCACCGTCACCCAGCCGATAGCGACCTGTGGAATCCAATATCGGCGTCATGGCCACAGGCGTTGCCTAGTTAATTAGGCAGCGAGAGCATAATCATGCTCGGCAGTTATTAGTTTTGATCGGCTTGATAACGGGGCCAACCGATCAACCCCGGCACGCTGCTTCAACCTCGCCCGCCCAGTCGAATCCAGATCGCCCCCATGGCTATCCCGGTGACGTGGCGCGTGGAACCTCTGTAGTATACAGTCGGCGCCGATCCGGCGCAACCATCATTACCCTGTCGGGCGACAGCCGGACTCCTTTTTTCCCCGGTGGTTCCCGCCGGTGCGCCGCAGGGCCTTATTCCGGCAATTTCTCCAGGGTGGACAGCAGGGCGCCGTGGATGTTTTTCCCCGAAGCCACCAGCGCCCACCGGCCGTTCCGGGCCCGTCGGGCGTGGTACATGCCGCCGGCCGCCTCCACCAGGATGCGGCCGGCGGCGATATCCCAGATGTTCACGCCATACTGGAAAAATCCGGAGGCGCGGCCGGCGGCCACATTGGCCAGATCGTAGGCGCAGGCTCCCATGTTGCGGGTTTTGCGGATCCGAAGAGAAAGTTCCAGCGTTACCTCCCGGGTGAAGGCGACGTTTTCCGGGCTGTTGCCGAAGGCGGTGAGGAGAAAGGCGTCGGCAAGGTCCGCCTCCTCCCGGACAGTAACCGCACGGCCGTTGAGGGTCGTACCCTGTCCCGCCACGCCCACAAACAGCTCGTCGGTGGGGGCGGCGTAGGTAATGCCCACCAGGGGCCGGCCGATGCCGTAGGGATCGTGGTCGCCGCCGGCGTCCTGCCGGTAGCAGGCCAGAGTGGAGCAGAAGTACGGCATGCCATGGTAAAAGTTCACGGTGCCGTCCAGGGGATCGATGTACCAGCGGAATTCCGTGCCCTCGACCGATCCGCCCTCCTCGGCCAGAACGGCGTGGGTCGGAAAGGCCGCGCGGATGGTCTCCAGGATCGCTTCCTCACACAGCCGGTCCGCTTCCAGCTTGATGTCATCCGCCAGCTTTGCGTCCACCGTCAGCAAGCCGCCGAATTTCTCCCGTTGGATTTCGCCCGCCCGGCGAACCGCAGCCGTGCCCACGGCCACGATACGGTCAATTTCCGCCATGCCTCCCGCCTCCCTTGCCTCGCGTCCAGCCGTACGATCCGCCCGGGTTCCCGACCCCCGGGCGCCTCCGCACCCCGGTAGTATACGTCGTCGGGCGCAAAAACGCGATACCTTTACCCCGACGGGGGTTGACCCGGGCCGGCGCCTCCCGTTCAATACCACTCGGGCGCCGACGGACACGGGTCGGCCGCGCTATCGACCATCAGCGTTGTTAGAGGGAGCAGGATCATGCGGCGTAGCACGGGTCTCGCGATGGCGGCGGCGGTATTTTTGGCGTACCTCGCGGTGGCGCTGCCGCTCGCCATCCTCTCCGTCCACATCACCCGGGAATGGGGCCTGAGTTCTTTCCTGGGTGGCGTCGGCGTCGGCGCCACCTTCCTCTCCACCATTCTCACCCGCAAGTATGCCGGCGGCCTGGCGGATCGCCGCGGCGGCAAGCGTTGCTTTGCCATGGGCACCGCCTTCTTCGCCATGGCCAGCGCCTTCTCTGTCCTCGCCGCCTGGTCGGCGCCGCCGGTGGGTGTGCGCTACGCGCTGCTCCTGGCGGGGCGTCTTCTCCTGGGTGTCGGCGAGAGCGCCATCAACACCGGCATGGTGAGCTGGATGGTGGCCATGCAGGGGCCCGCCCGCTCCGGCCGGGTGATGGCCCTGCTGGGCATGAGCATGTACGCCGCCTTCGCCGTCGGCAGTCCGGCCGGTTTTTCCCTCTACCAGCACTTCGGCTTCGCCAGCCTGATGTGGACCGCCGCCGCCTGCCCCATCGCCGGCTACCTGCTGGTCCGGCGGGTAGCCGCCTGCCAGGCGGAGGCTGGTCCGGCCCGGGAGTCCTTTCTCAGCGTGGTCGGCCGCATCTGGCGCTACGGCATGGGTCTCTGCCTGCAGGGGGTCGGGTTTTCCATTCTGGGCGCGTTTCTCGGCCAGATGTTCCTGGAAAAGGGCTGGGCCCATGCCGGCTGGGGCATCGGCTGCTTCGGCATCGGTTTCGTCCTCCTCCGTCTCCTGGCCGGCCATCTGCCGGACCGGATCGGCGGATTGCCGGTGGCGGTGGTGTCGTACGTGGTGGAGGTCGGCGGCTTGATGACCATCTGGCTGTCCGGGTCCCCGGTGCCAGCCCTGATCGGAGCCTTTGTCACCGGCTGCGGCTGTTCCATGATTTTTCCCGCCCTGGGACGGGAAGTGATCCTGTCGACCCCGCCGTCCCGGCGCGGCACCGGCATCGCCTGCTATTCCGCGTTTCAGGACCTTGCGTACTGTATCGCCGGGCCGACGGGGGGCCTCCTGGCCGACCGGGCCGGCACCCAGAATGTGTTCCTTCTGGCGGGGGGGGTGGCGGCGGCGGGACTGGGGCTGACGGTGGATCCAAG
>JAJBSZ010000098.1 GCA_020861125.1 Planctomycetota bacterium
TCACTTTCCCCCCGCCACTCTCAGGCCGTCGCCACCGGTGGTGTGACGGTCGCCGGGTCACTGACCCGGAGCCAGAACCGCCGCGGTTCCATGGGCGGCAGTGGTGACGGCACTGGAACCGATGGCGGCGTGCGGCCCCGCTGCCGATCCCCCTCTTGGAAACACCCCGCCGGGGGAAGGCAAGGGCAGTGGGCCCTTTCGGCGCAGCCAGTCCGGCGGCCAGTCGCCTTCGGCGCCCTCGAGGGCTTCGACATGCCCGCCCGGCCGCCGCGCCGAGGCCTTTTCCGGTCACCGCCGCCCCCGAGGCCGCCGGGCACCCGACGCACCACCACAGCCCAACAGCACCGAAAATAAATTTCAGGAGCATCGTCATCCTTTAGCAGTGGACAAAGCCGGTGGTGCGAACCCCTTTTTGCCGATGCCGGCGGCGCAGGCTGTCGAACTGGCGCCGGAGGGATTCCGCGTCGCCCCCGGGCGGCCGCGCCGGCCGGAGATCGCGGTAACCGAAGGCGGCGTAGAGTTGGGCCAGATACCCCTGCGCCACGGCGGCATGGGGGTCACCCGGGAAACGGCGGACGATCTCCCGCAGCACGAACATGGCGGCGAAGGCGGATCCTTCCGTACCGTCGCCCTTATAGCGGAGGGCCTGTTCCAGCAGCTCGCCGGCGCTCCGCCCCTCCATATCCCGCATAACAACCTCGAAGTCCTCGAGGGAAAACAGGTCGAGGGCCGGTGCGGCGGCGCCGGTGAGAAGGACGACCGCCAGCGCCGCCCCGAGTTGCCAGTGCTTCCGCATGGGAGGTCTCCTTCTGCTCGCCGTCCACGACCGGTGGCCGGCCGAGCCGGCCCGCCACCGGGCAGTATACCATCCCGGGCGTCCGTTCTCAACGCCCGGCGGCCTCGCGGTAGGCCTGGAGGGCGTCCGGGAAGGGACCGAGGGCCCGTTCCATCAGCCCGAGACACTCGGCGATGGCGATGCCGTAGTTGACGATGGGCACGCCGGCGGCGTGGCAGCGGGCGATGCGGGAGAGGACGGCCCGGCGGTTGGTCATGCAGGCGCCGCAGTGCAGCACCAGGGCGACCCCGGACAGGTCATCCGGGAAATCGTGGCCGGAGACGAAGCGGAAGGTCGGCGCCGCCCCCGAACGCTCCCGGATCCAGGCCGGCAGTTTCACCCGGCCGATGTCGTCGTCTTCCTGGTGGTGGGTGCAGGATTCGGCCACCAGCACGACGTCCCCGTCCCGCAGGCGGGGGATGGCGGCGGCGCCCCGGGCAAAGGCGCTGAGGTCACCTTTGGTCCGGGCGTAGAGAACGGAAAATCCGGTCATGGGCACCGCCGCCGGCGTCTCCGCCGCCACCTGGCGGAACGCCTGGGAGTCGGTGACCACCAGGGACGGCGGCGCGGCCAGACCGGCCAGGGCGTGGGCCAGGCCCGTTTCCTTGACCACCACCGCCCAGCACTCGCCGTCCAGGGCATCGCGGAGGGCCTGGACCTGCGGCAGGATCAGCCGCCCTTTGGGCGCTTCCTTGTCGATGGGCGTCACCAGCACCACGCACGACCCGGGCGGCACGAGGTCGCGGAGGATGGCGGGGGACTCAATGTAGTCGGCGGGCGCGGCGGCGAGGATGGCCTGGCGAAGTTCCTCCAGCCCTTCGCCCCGGCCGGCGGCCATGGGCACCGGCGTGACGCCCTCCGGCAGGCCGGCGGGTGCAGCGGCGGTTGGGTCCAGGTCCGTCTTGTTGCGGACGACGATCACCGGCACCCCGCGGGCGGCGAAGTCGTCGAACAGGGTCTGTTCAAAATCGCCCCACGCGCCGTGGAAGACGATCACGGCTAGATCCACCCGGTCCATAACCGCCCGGGCCCGGGCGGAGCGGAGGGAACCGAGGTCGCCGGCGTCGTCGATGCCGGCGGTATCGATCCACACCACCGGACCCATGGGGATGAACTCCATGGGCTTTTCCACCGGATCGGTGGTGGTGCCGGCGGTGGGCGAGACGATGCTCACCGCCTGGCCGGCGGCGAGGTTGAGGAGGGTGGACTTGCCGGCGTTGCGGCGGCCGAAGATGCCGATGTGCAGCCGGAAGCCCTTCGGCGTGGCGGTCATTCCGTCGCCTCCCGGTCGGCTTCCTTGACGTAGATGATGCGGCCGCAGCCCTGGCAGCGGCAGTTCTTGACGTCTTCGCCGATATGCACCATGTTCATCACGTTGGAATTTTGGCGGATGAAGCAGGACTGGCAGATGCCGTCCATGGACATTTCGGCGATGGGGTCGCCCTTGGTGCGCTTGAGGGACAGGTCATAGGCCTGGTAGGCGGAGGGGTCGAGGCTTTCCACCTTTTTCACCGCCTCCGTGCGCTCCGCGAGGAGGGCGGCGTGTTTGGTTCGGATCTCCGCCGCCTCCGCCTGCGCCGTTTGGCGGACGCTGGTGAGCTTCAGGTCCTCCTCGCCGATGCGGTTGTGGCAGGCGGCCATTTCCTCCCGCAGCCTGTCCAGTTGCTCCATGTTGGCGAGAAGGGCGGACTCGTTTTCGTCCACGCGGATCTTCAGGTCCTTGACCCGGTCGGTGACGATGCGGAATTCCCGCTGGTTCTTGATCGCCTTGAGCTTGGTTTCCTGCTCGCCCACCTCGGCCTCGGCGGCGCGGATCTCCAGGTTCAGGCGAGCCGCCGCGAACGCTTCGTCCTTTATCCGTTGTTCGATCTTCCGGGACTGCTCCCGCGCCGCCTCCACCCGTTCCTCCTGGGACGCCACCGCCCGGCTCAGCTCTTGCAACCGCAGCTTGCCCCGGACGATGCGCCGGTCAATGGCGTTGAGGTTGAGGATTTCCTGCATCAGTTTGCTCATGGTCCGCTCTCCCGTAGTCGGCGCCCCGCGCCGTATCCAGTCGACTGTCGTCGTTGTAAAAAATAGCTCGCCCGCCGGGCAAAAAAACCGGGGCGGGGAATGTCTCCCCGCCCCGCCGTTCGGTTACACCCGCATGGGAACGCCCAGGTTCCGCAGCGCCTCCTTCATGGCTCGACACGACCGGCCGTCGATGTGGGCCATGGAGGCGATGAGGGCCGCGTCGGCCCGCCCCCGGGTCAGGGCGTCCCGGAGGTGTTCGATAGTGCCCGCCCCGCCGGACGCCACCACCGGCACCGGCACCGCCTCAGCCAGCCGGCAGGTGATATCCAGGTCGTAGCCGTCGCGGGCGCCGTCGGCGTCGATGGAGTTCAGGCAGATTTCCCCGGCGCCCAGATCCACCGCCCGCCGGGCCCAGTCGATCACGTCCAGGCCGGTGGGCGTCCGGCCGCCCCGCACCACCACCTCGCCGCCGGAGGGGAAGGCGGTGCGGTCGTCCCGGCGCTTGCAGTCGAGGCCCAGGACGATGCACTGGTTGCCGAACTCCCGGGCGCCCTGGCGGATGATCTCCGGCTGGCGCACAGCGAGAGAATTCACCGACACCTTGTCGGCGCCGGCCAGCAGCGCGGCGCGCATGTCCGCGAGCGTTCCCAGCCCGCCGCCGACGGTGAACGGGATGAAGATCTCCCCGGCCACCCGCCGCACCATGTCGATGTCGATGGGCCGTTCCTCGGCCGAAGCGGTGATGTCGTAGAACACCATCTCGTCCACGCCGTCGCGGTAGTACTTGCCGGCCAGCGCCACCGGGTCGCCCACGTCGCGGTTGCCGACAAAGTTCACCCCTTTGGTGACCATGCCGTCCCGGATGTCCAGGCAGATGATAAGCCGTTTCATCAGCATGGCCGCCCGTCCCACTGCAGGAAACGCCGGAGGATATCCAGCCCGGTCTCGCCGCTTTTTTCCGGATGGAACTGGCTGGCGAAAAGGGACCCCCGGCCGGCCATGGCGGTGAAGGTCAGTCCGGCATATTCGGTCCGGCCGTAGACCAGTCCCGGCTCGCGCCCGGCCGCGGCCGGGGCATGGGCAACCGCCCCGTCGTCCCAGGCCGGTTCCACATAGTAAGAATGGACGAAATAGTAGTCGCCGCCCGCCAGCGTGTCCGGCAACAACGGATGCGGCCGGGGCATGGCGGTGTGGTTCCAGCCCATGTGCGGCACCTTCATCGCCGGGTCGGTTGGTTGGAAGCGGCGCACCCGCCCGGGCAGCAGCCCCAGGGTGTCGACGCCGCCGTCCTCCTCCGAGTGGTCGAACAGCAGCTGCATGCCGATGCAGATGGCCAGGACCGGCGTCCCCGCCGCCACGGCGTCGGCCAGCACCCGGTCGAAGCCGCGCCGGCGCAGATTGTCCATGCACTGCCGGGCCGACCCCCCTCCGGGGAA